>JAAHIA010000128.1 GCA_010671975.1 Leptolyngbya sp. SIO4C1
TGCACTGACTGGCTCGACTATGCGTCTGCAGCGATGGGCTAGAGCGACAGGCGCGGGCTAATAGCTGCCGCCAGAGCTCTGTAGGAAAGCAATCTAAAGCCGGTCGCCCATAGCGAAAGCTAATTTCACAGTCAGATTCGTGGACGCGCGTAAGAGACCGCGCTACCCGCTGCCCATAATCAGAGAGCTCAAACTCGCGCTCAACGGGCTTTAGCCTCAGGTCTGACTGACTCTGCAGTAGCGTCTCCGGCAGCTGCTGACAGACGTAGGTACCTGCGCCAGGGCGCGTTTCTAGATAGCCTTCGCTGATCAGCTGATCGTAGCTCTGAGTCACCGTCATGCGCGAAACTCCCAGCGACTGTGCCAAGGAGCGAGTGGAAGGGAGTCGCTGCTGCGATCGCAGTCGCCCTTGCAAAATGGCCTGCCGCAGCTGCTCATAGAGCTGTCGATAGAGCGGCGCAGCGCTGCTTGCTTCTAAAACAACTGGCAAATCCATAGGGACATTTCAAACTGGACCTATCCCATTAGTCTAAATTGGCTCTGGCGACAGACCAGTGACTAACACTAAGGTAGTTGCCATGAGAAATACAGCTAAAAAGATGGCGATTCAATTTCGAGCAGCCGCAGCCACAGAAGATACCATTGTGGCTCAACATTTCTACCAGATGTGGCGAGACTTGGCAGTTCCTGCCGATCGGCTCTTACCTGACTGGCAGTCGCAGACGGTTGAGTTCATAGCGCAGGCTCGAAACACGCTAGGCTTTCAGGCTTTTATCGCCATCGCAGACACAGGTGAAGCAGTCGGCTCTGCTAGCTGTCAAATCTTTTCAGGGCTCTATCCGCTTATTCTGTCGCCTGGCTATCAGCAGCGCGGCTACCTCTGGGGCGTTTATGTTGACGCCAGCTATCGGCGACAGGGCATTGCCACAAAACTTACGTTGATGGCGATCGCGCATCTCAAGCAATTAGGCTGCACCCACGCGCTTTTGAATGCCTCTCCAGCCGGGCAGCCGCTATACGAAACGCTAGGGTTTGAGCCCGGCAACCTCATGTCGCTGAGGTTGAAATAAGGCAGGCCCTCCACCCGTTCATTCATCCACCCATTTATCTCTCCACTTATCCACTCATTCACCCCTACCCTCCAATGTCCTACTCACTTCCCAAAACCAGCCGTACGCAGCTCAAACGCCTGCCCAAACGCGGCAGCTACGATCGCGACACCCTATACGCCATCCTAGATGAGGCGCTGATTTGCCATATTGGCTTCGTCATCGACGCTCAGCCCTTTGTCATTCCGACCGCCTACGGACGCATTGACGACCGGCTTTACATTCACGGCTCGCCGGCTAGCCGCATGCTGCGATCGCTCAAGCAGGGGATTGAGATCTGTGCCACAGTGACGCTGCTCGATGGCTTAGTGCTGGCGCGATCGGCTTTTCATCATTCGATGAACTATCGCTCGGTCGTGCTCTTTGGCACCGCTGAGCCGGTTGCAGCAGTCGCTGAAAAGCAGCGAGCCCTGCAGGCGTTTACTGAGCATGTGATACCGGGCCGCTGGGAGGAAGTGCGACAGCCGACGCCGCAGGAGCTAGCCGGAACGCTGGTGCTATCGCTGCCGATTGTAGAAGCTTCTGTCAAAATTCGTAGCGGCCCGCCCGTAGACGATGTCGCCGATCAGGACTGGCCGGTCTGGGCCGGCGTGCTGCCGCTGCAGCTTGCAGCCAAAGCGCCGATTGCCGATCCTCAACTCACCCTAGGCTATGAAGTACCGCCGGCTTTGGTGAACTATCGGCGAGGTTAGCACCGTGTTTTAGGAAGCAGTATTTTGAGAAGCTACAGGTCGCTGCGGCGAATGCGACGGCGCAGGCGGTGCGGATGGGGCTCGCCGATCAGAATGACTGAGCCTTTTAGCCTTTCTAACAGTGGCGTGGTGCTTTCACCAATCGTGAGGCCGTTGCCGATGCGGCGACGCTGCGATCGCAAAATCACCAGATCGTATCCTTGCGCCATCTTGGCAATTGCCGAGACAACATTGTCGCGAGTCAGCAGCTGAACTTCAATGGGACAGTTAGCTGCTGGCAGGCGGTCAACCAGCGTTTCTAGCTGCTTTTTCAACCGCGCCTGCCGTACCTTAGAAGAGCGTGGGCTGCAGACATGCAGTAGCGTAATCTGAGCCTGGTTAGCAATGGCCAGCACCTGAGCAAACCGCAGTGCCCGCAACGCAGCCAGCGACGGATGCTCGATGGGTAGCAAAATGGTCTTAAAACTAGCCGGCGAATTTAGCAGGCGCGCTACCACCACCGGACAGTGCGCCGCCCAAAGCACGTTGTCGTGAATGTTGCTGAACAGCTTCATGCCCAGCGTAGACTGCGACCCCATCCCTAAAACAATTAGGTTAGCGTTCTCTTCACGACTGACATGGCAAATCGCCTGAGCCACGTTGTACTCAATTCTCAGCTTCGGCTCTAGCGTTGCCTCAAAGTCTTCACTGATGGCCTGAGCCTCGTTGAGCCGCTGCTGGCTTTGAATGAGCGCGCGGGTTAGCTGCGGCGAATCCATTTGCGGCTGCGCTCGGGCGATCGCCAGCGGAATCACGCGTCCATTCTCGTAGCGGGCGACAATGGCAGCCAACTCAATCAGCCGTCGTTCTGTATTGGGGTTATAGACCGGCACCACAACCGAAAACGCTTCTGGAATATCGCTGGGTGGCGGTAGCCAATCTAGCGTATTGCTCTCTTCAATCGTTTCCTGAAAGGCCAGTCTCTTGGCAGCGCTGGCAGTCACCAGCGGCCCTAGAATTGCCGTCACCAGCATCAGCAGGATGACGCTATTAAAAACCTGCGCATTGATAATTTCAGCCTCATACCCAACCAGCGCAGCGGCCAAAGTTGCAGCCACCTGCGGGATTGACAGTGACCACATGGTCCAAGTCTGCGGCCAGCTATAGCCAAACAGCTGGCGCACGCCCAGCGTGGCAATGAGCTTGGTCGCCAGCAGCGTCCCAACAATCAGCAGCGGCAGCTCAATAAAAGACAGAATGCTCTCAAATGCGCCCAAATCGAGCAGCAGCCCCATATTGATAAAAAATAAGGGGATAAACAGCACCGTGCCCATGAACTCGGTTTTCTCTTTAACTGGGCCGTCGCCAATCACGTCGTTGATGGCGAGCCCAGCTAAGAAAGCACCAATGATATTTTCCACACCGATTAGCTGAGCAACGATCGCGCAGAGAAAGACAGAGAGCATCACAAAGAGAAACTGATTGCCCTCATCTTTGCCAGTTCTGCGAAAAAAAAGCTGACCCAGCTGTTTCAGACCAAAGAGGACCGCGATCGCATAGAGTCCGAGCGAGCCCAGCAGCGTCACCAGCTTCAGCGTCGAAAAATCACCCTGATTGATGCCCAAGCAAATGGCCAGCACTAGCAGCGAGCCAATGTCGGTAAAGATAGTGGCACCAACCGTGACCGTAACCGCCTCATCGCTGATGACGCCCAGCCGCTGCACAATCGGGTAGGCCAGCAGCGTATGCGAGGCCAGCAGCGAGCCAATTAGCACGGCCGCCAGCCAGCTAAACCCAAACAGCAGCCCGACAGCGATACCTCCCATCAGCGGCACAGCAAACGTTAGGAAACCAAACCCCATCGAGCGATTGCGCGTCTTCTGAAACAGCACCAGATCAATTTCGAGCCCGGCGACAAACATCAGGTAGATTTTGCCGATTTCTGAAAACAGCTTCATCGTTTCAGTATCGGCATCTAGCCAGCCTAAGCCGCTGCTGCCAAACAAAATGCCTGCTGCTAATAAACCCACGAGCCCAGGCAGCTTCAGCCGCTCAAACAGCGACGGCGTCACCAGCACAATGGCCAACAACAGCACAAACGTGGTGATAGGTTCCTGGAGTGTTTCAGAGACGGGTTCTACTAAAAAAAGCAAGGCTGTTGTCTCCTACAGAGAGGGCCAGAGAGGAGAATCTCTGGCCGCTGATATCGTTCAAATTATGGCTATTATAGAATTTGTGGCTATTATAGAATTTGGCGCTAGCTATCCATCGTCAGGGTTTTGCTCAGGCTTGTCTCTCTATCTGGAGAGAGGTTTAGTATAAAATAATTGACTAGCCAGTAGCGCGCTGTGCAAATATTCTTTTTGGATTGGGCTCTAGACCGGCAGTCGAAAACCTCGCGGCAGCGGCGCTTCTGACAAATGCTTACTCTGCAGCAGCACGCCAAAGTTACCGAGACCTATAGGGTCAATCAGCTGACGCATGGCAGCGCGCCGCTGCAATAGTTCCTGCAGCGATCGCGAATTTTCTGCCTGTGAAAGCGCTGCCATGCGATCGCCTAGTCCTAGCGCCATCAGAAACAGCGCCTGCTGCGTGAAGCTCACCCGCTGCAGCCCGGCGCTGTTCCCCTGCCGCTCTAGCGCCGTAAAATCCACATGAGCGGTAATATCCTGCTTACCGACATAGAGATAGGGATTGTCATGATGCCGATGCTGGTAGTAGCACTTCAGCGTGCCGCTATGCCGCATCGGGCTGTAGTAGCGCTGCGCTGTGTGCCCATAGTCAATAGTCAGTAAATAGCCGCGCGTCAGCCGAGCCGCGATCGCATCTATCCAGTCCAGCGCCGCCAAATTCACCTCCGTCCGATATCCCTCGGGATACTGGTCCGACAGCAAATCTATCCCAACCAGCTCAAAATACGCCCGAATTCGCGACGTAGATAGATCACCCAGCCTCTCAACAAAATGTACTAGGTCAGAGTCTCTATTGGGCCGAGCGGAGTCGAAGCCCACATACACCTCCCACAGCCGCCCGTCCCGCACCTCTACTAAATGTACTGGCAACGCATCGACTAGCTCATTGGAAAAAACGCAGCCGGTAATAGAATCAGGCGCGATCGCATCCAGCGCTAGCCACTGCACTTTCCCCGTCCATGGTTCCAAGCGTCGCTGCTGCTCTGTCCTCAGCGCTGCCGACTGTTCGACAATGGCGTATTTCAGTGCGGCAAAGCAGTGGGAATAATTTTGCTGTAGGTGGCGTAGGACGTCTGCGGCAATCAATCCCTGCCCGGCCCCCATTTCGACTAGTTGAAATGGCTGCGGCTGCGCCAAAATCTGCCACATCTCAGCCAACTGCTCGGCCAGCAGCTCACCAAAATCATGACCTAAATGCGGCGAGGTAATAAAATCACCCTGCGGCCCAATCCCCGAAGCTGGCGAAGCGTAATAGCCCTGCTGCGGATGATACAGGGCTAGCGACATAAATTCAGCGAAGGGAATTTGCTGCTGCGGCGCGGATTGAATTCGATCGGCAATGTAGGCAGCTAGTTCAGACTGGGCAGCGGTGTCGGGCATTGTTCAGCGATAAACGGCTCACCAAATTTTAGCCATTTTCAGTGCAAAGCCGGGCAGCTCTGGATCGCCGCTGACCGTTTTTTTGAGCGTTGATTTAAAACTATTAAGCCCTAGGGAAAAATTTCCATCCCTAGGGCTTAAGTTAACCAGCAGCTACCAGCGCTTATTTATCATCTAGCGCCGCAATGCCTGGCAGGGTTTTGCCCTCAAGCAGCTCTAAGCTAGCACCGCCGCCGGTTGAGATGTGGCTCATTTTGTCAGCCACGCCGACTTTTTCAACCGCTGCGACCGAGTCGCCACCGCCGATGATGGTAATGCAGCCTTTGCTGGTTAGCTCGGCTAGGGTGTTTGCGATCGCTTCTGTGCCAGCCGCAAACTTGTCAAACTCAAACACGCCCATTGGCCCGTTCCAGATCACGCTCTTGCAATCAGCCAGCGCCTCTTGGAAAACTTTGATCGAGTCGGGTCCAATATCTAGGCCCATCCAGCCGTCGGGAATATTATCCACGCTGACGGTTTGAGCATTGGCATCGGGCGCAAAGTCGTCAGCCACAACCACATCAGTTGGCAGCAGCAGATCGACGCCCTGTGTTTTAGCTTTGGCTTCTAGGCTCTTGGCTAGCTCTAGCTTATCTTCTTCTACCAAAGACTTCCCGACGCTGAGACCGCGCGCTTTGTAGAAGGTAAAAATCATGCCGCCGCCGATAAACAGCTTGTCCACCTTTTCCAGCAGCGTTTCAATCACGCCAATTTTGGAAGACACTTTCGACCCGCCAATAATCGCTGCGAGTGGCTGCTGTGGGTTGTTAACCGTGTTTTGCAAATATTTCAGCTCTTTCTCAATCAAGAAGCCGCTGACCGAAGGACTGAGATATTCGGTCACGCCTGCGGTCGATGCGTGCGCCCGATGCGCAGTACCAAAGGCGTCGTTGACATACAGATCAGCATTGGCTGCGAGCTGCTTAGCAAACTCTGAGTCGTTGCTAGTTTCGCCTTCGTAGAAGCGCACGTTTTCTAGCAGCGCTACCTGACCGTTCTGCAGCCCATCCACAGCCGACTTTACCGCATCGCCAACGCAGTCATCACACTTCACGACGCTCTGCCCCAGCAGCTCAGACAGCCGATTGGCAACCGGCGTGAGCCGCATGCTGTCAACCACCTTACCCTTCGGCCGACCAAAGTGACTCATCAAAATCACCTTTGCCCCTTTGCCCGTTAGATCTTGAATCGTTGGCAGTGCGGCTCGAATCCGCGTGTCGTCTGTAATGCTGCCCTGATCATCCAGTGGAACATTGAAGTCCGCTCGCATCAGCACGCGCTTGCCTGACACATCACTTGCCGATAGGTCAGCTACGGATTTCTTGGCCACAGAATTACCCTCCTAATTGCAGTATTGTTACGTTATGCGGATCTCTCTCAAAACCTGAGCAAAGCTTGTCTAGGCTAGATCTGGAGATCAAGAGCATCCGTCAGATTCAACTTAATAGGTATTATCGCCTATTAGCGGTTTCAATTATTCTACCGAAGTCTGTGTAACCTCTACGCTAAGTCATGTTTAAGACGGTTTTATTTCCGCTCGATACCAGCCCAGAAGCACAGCAGGCTGCCAGCGTCGTTGTTGAGCTAGTCAAGTTTCATCAGAGTCGTTTGTACCTACTGTCGGTCGTCGAAACGCCCGATGAGAGCAATCGCGTCGCCCACCCTGAGCAGACATCGCCTGAGGCTGTGGCCCAGCTCTTAGCGCAGGCCAAGCAGCTATTTGGCCAGCAGAATATCAACACTGAAGCGATTGAGCGCGAAGGCAAGCCGGCTTTTATTATCTGCGATGTCGCCGATGAAGTCTCAGCTGACCTGATTGTGATGGGCTGCCGAGGCATTGGTCTCACCGAAGAGGGTCAAACCGAGAGCGTGAGCAATCGGGTGATTAATCTAGCTCCCTGCCCGGTGCTGGTGGTGCCCTAGCATGTCAATGCCGCCAATTCAGTGGTATCCGGGGCATATCGCCAAAGCCGAGAAAGCTCTACTAGCGCAGCTTAATCGGGTAGACGTGGTGCTTGAGGTGCGAGATGCGAGAGCACCCCTGGCGACCCATCATCCTCGCATTGACGCCTGGATCGCAGAAAAAGCAAGGGTCCTGGTGCTAAATCGGGTCGATATGATTACGGCTGACGCGCAGCAGCAGTGGCAGAGCTGGTTCAAAGCGCAGGGGCAGACGGTTTACTTCACGGATGCTAAACGCGGGCGCGGCGTGCAGGCCGTCATGCGAGCCGCTCAGGCAGCCGGCAGTGCGATGAATCAGCGGCGACGACAGCGAGGCATGAAGCCGCGTCCGGTGCGAGCGGTGGTCGTTGGCTTTCCGAATGTGGGCAAATCAGCGCTAATTAATCGGCTGCTGAAGCGCAAAATTGTGGAAAGTGCGCGGCGGCCTGGCGTCACCCGTCAGCTGCGCTGGGTCAGAATTTCGGCTGAAATAGAGCTGCTAGACGCGCCTGGCATCATCCCAGTACAGATAGAGGATCAGCTGGCGGCTCTCAAGCTTGCCATCTGTGAAGATATCGGCGAGGCCTCTTATGACAATCAGCGAATTGCGGCAGCCTTTGTCGATTTGCTCAAACGGCTAGACGCTGATGCTCCTGGGCGGGCCTTGCTGTCTCCGCTACAGACGCGCTATGGCATTGCTCCCCAACCGCTCAGCGGTGAAAGCTACCTAGTCGAGGTGGCGCAGGCAAAGTATCAAGCTGATGTAGAGCGAGCCGCTCGGCAGCTTTTGAACGACTTTCGTAAAGGGGAGCTTGGCAAGCTGTCGTTAGAGTTTCCGCCAGAGCTTAATTAGCCGTCCCATCAGCAATAGAGGCGGCCAGGTAAAATCGCGGCGTCTGCTAGCAGCCTTTAGTGCCTTGTGAGCTCGGCAGATATGATTAGTTTGCATCAATCGAGAATTATCAAGTAAATTTTTTGCGAAGTTGCGCGTGATAGAGGTCTCAGCACGCTCGACCTAGTCTTGAATAGCTAATGTGGGAAATCTAGCTATCGGGAGTTTATGCGGATGACCAGCGGCCTAGTCAGACTGAAGTGGCTAAGCAGGGCGCTGGTCACGACTGCGAGAGCTGCCCCCAAATACACAGCATCCAATTACACAGTGTCGCGATAGTTAGAGGGCCAATGCCAAATAGCCTAGCCAATCCGAGCAGCGTAGAGGTCAGTCAGCAGACGCCCAGCCTGACTGTGAAAAAGGGATGCAAAATTTCAATCATTGCCAGTGACCTTTCTAGCAGCGGTGCCGGCCGATGGAAAGGCGCAGTCCGTCCTTTTTTGCTGGCTCAGGCGCTGCAGGCGCTGGGCTGTGAAGTTGAAATTCTGGGCTTTTCAGACAGTGCTGTGGCAGCAGACTTTACGGCAGATTTGCCTATAACCGCGATCGCAGGCGGTCCCTATCCTCAGTTTTTGCGCTCAGCTCAGCAGCTTTTATCACAGGCCAAAGGCGATATCCTCTATGCCTACAAGCTCAAGCCTAGCAGCTTCGGCCTGGCGCTGGCCCAGCGGCTATGGTCAAAGCGCCCGGTCATCCTTGACATCGACGATTGGGAACTCAGCTGGCACGGTGGTGACAGCTGGCGCTATCAGGCTCCTTGGCGGCGGCGAGTCGGTGAGCTAATCAGGTCGGACGGGGCGCTGCGTCAGCCCGATCATCCGCTCTATCTGCGCTGGATTGAGCGCTGCGTTGGCTACGCAGACGCAGTAACCGCTCACAGTGAATTTTTGCGATCGCGCTTTGGTGGGCACTATGTACCTAACGGTAAAGACACTGACTTATTTGATCCCAGTCGCTATGATGCTGAAGCCAGCCGAGCCCGCTATAGCCTGTCTGCCTATCGCGTTTTGATGTTTCCGGGGGCTCCTCGTCCCTACAAGGGCTTAGAAGATATCTTGACGGCGGTTGATCAGCTCAATCAAAGTGACCTCAGAGTCGTGATTGTAGGAGGCAGTCCTTATGATGACTACGATCAGCAGCTGATCCAGCGCTGGGGCCGCTGGATTATCAAGCTGCCCAAAACCCCTTACGAAGAAATGCCTGCCATCGTCGCAGCCGCGCACGTAGTGATCGTTCCTCAGCGAGACAGCCCGGCTGCGCGAGCTCAATTTCCGCTAAAGCTAACCGATGGCATGGCGATGGCGAAGCCCATTTTAGCCACTCGAGTAGGCGATATCCCAACCATTCTGCAAGATACTGGCTATTTAGTTGAGCCAGGCGACACTCGACAGATGGCCGCGACGGTTGCTCAAATTTTTGAGGACTTTGCTGAAGCTGAGCAGCGCGGCAGAAAGGCACGACAGCGGTGTGTAGATAAGTACAGCATCAGGGCTATGAGTCAGCAAATTTTACCCGTTCTTCAATCCCTTAATCTGTCTAGCTCTCTGTCTAACTTATAGTGGTTTATCGTTCCAGCAAGGCGCTTTCATGCATTCTACTCAGCTCCTAATCAAGTCCCTGCTCAGATATCCTGTGCTGGTCATTCTCACAGTGATTTTAGGCTTTTCTGGGGCTGTTTTTAACGGCGTTGGTACGCTGCTAATTCTGCCGGTTTTATTAGAGCTACTAGGTGAAGCCTCTGAATTTAAGCGAAATTTTCCACCGATTTTAAGAACGTTTTTAGAGGTTTTTGACAGTATTCCAGAAGGCTATCGGCTGCTGGCAATGGCCAGCTCGATTGTGCTGATGATTTTGCTAAAGAATTTGTCAAACTACGCAAATTCTCTGGTCTCCGGCACGCTCAATCGCAAGCTAGCGACTTCCCTAAGACGAGAGGGGCTGCGTATCCTTTTAGATGTCGATTTGGACTATTTTTCTAAATCACGGGTTGGGGATTTAATCAATCATCTCAATGTCGAGGTCAGCCGCACCACCATTGCCGTCAGAAACTTAGTCAGACTGGCTAGCGTGCTGATTACACTAGCTGTCTTCTTAGGCATTTTGGTGATCACGTCGTGGCAGCTGACGCTGATTTCAATCTTCACGCTGGGCTCAGTGGCGCTGCTCAGTCAGGTAGTCATTAAGCGATCTAAGGCCCTGGGCCGCCAACTTTCGTCGCTATCGCGAGCCTATTCTTCTCGCGTCTTCGAAGTGCTGGCCGGCATTCGCTTGGTTAAGTCGACGGCGAACGAAGAAAACGAGTTCGCAACGCTTGATCGGCTAATCTTAGACCGAGAGCAGGCAGAATTTCAGTCGCAGCTGATCTTTGCTGGCATTGCGCCGTTTAACGAAATGGCTAGCATCTTGGCGCTGATGGCAACGGCCGTGCTGGGTCGCCTCATGTTTAGCGATCAGCTAGCCTATTTTTCATCGGTGCTGCTGACCTATCTGCTGGTGCTGTTTCGCATGATGCCGTTTATTGGGCAGCTAAACTCGCTGCGCAGCAACTTAGCCAATACGACCGTGAGCGTTGAGATTGTCAGCAATTTTTTAAGACGCGACGACAAGCCGTTTATGTCGCAGGGCCACCGGCAGTATTCCACTCTGCAAACAGGAATTCACTTCAATCAGATTTCGTTTCGCTATCCCAATCACGATAAGTGGGTGCTACGCTCAATCGATCTGTACCTACCGCGCGGTAAGACGCTGGCGTTAGTGGGAACCTCCGGGGCCGGTAAGTCAACGCTGGCCGACCTGCTGCCGCGCTTCTACGATCCGACCGAGGGCCGGATTGAGATCGATGGCATCAATCTTAAAGAATTTAACCTGCAAAGCTACCGCAGACGCTTAGGCATTGTTAGCCAAGACACGTTTCTGTTTAATGCCTCTGTTCGCGAAAATCTGCTCTACGGTCGACAAGAAGCCACTGAAGAAGAGCTGATTAGCGCCGCAACTCGGGCCAATGCCTACGAGTTTATTGAGCGCCTGCCGGACGGCATGGACACGATGATTGGCGATCGCGGCGTGCTGCTCTCAGGCGGACAGCGGCAGCGGTTGGA
>JAAHIA010000129.1 GCA_010671975.1 Leptolyngbya sp. SIO4C1
TCGACGACACAGCGGATTAGATTTACCGGTTTATCAGGAATTTGAATTTAAAGCGGTAAATCTAATCCGCTGTGTCGTCGACCGCGCCGTCAGCCAGAGCCAGCCTAGCGAAACCCAACCTTGACAGCACCTCCACTATTCCCAAAATTATTAATCAAGTAAACCTGTTAGGTTGCTATCGCTCGATATCGTCAGGACTTACGCCAGGGGTTCGGTGGAGGTTAGCGCTATCGCAGCTCGATCTCCGTCTGGTCAAACCGCGTCGAGAGCGACTTTGCGGCCGGGTCGCCCTTGAGTAAATCAGACAGCATGGCTGCCGGGGGGGCCTCATGCGGCCAGGCAAACGCATGGCGAAAAGCCGCTGCCTGGCAGGCGCGCAGGCCGTCAAAGCCAATCACATCGTGAGTCAGCAAATTCTCATATTCAAACGGCAGCCGCACGTTGTGCAGACCGGCGTTGTCGGTGCAGATAGCAATATCAACCCCAGCGTCAAAGCAGCGGTTAAACACGTCTTTTAGCTGTGCTAGCTCATCTAGCGTGCCGGTTTGCAAATAGGTGGTCGGGCAGATCTCTAAGCACTGACCGCGCACGGCTACCTGCTTGAGCAGCTCCGGGTAGCGCAGCGGAATCTGGATGCCGTGACCGATGCGCATCAGGTAGGGCAGCAGCTCCGGGTAGCAGCCGTTGACCGTCTCATAGAGGTGACCGGTCGTCTTCAGCCCCAGCGACTGGGCATAGGCATAGAGCCCCACTAGCTCATCGAGCCGCTCGCGGTAGGCGGCATCGCCACCCGCTAAATCAATGGCGCAGACGTAGTCTGGGTACTGCGCTGCCAGCTCTACAATGGCTCGGTTCACCGCGTACGGCAGGCGCGAATGCGTACAGAGAATCTGCCGCGTCACGACCGGGTACTCGCTCTGATGGCTGGCCCGTCCGACAATTTCGACGATCTCTGCCATCGCATCAATCCGCTCAGTCTCAGACAGATGCTCTGGCGTGCGGTAGTAGGGCGTATAGCGCAGCTCTAGATAGGCCAGATTCTCAAAAATATAGGCACCGCGAATCAGGCGGTAGATAAAGTAGGGTAGCGCTTCCTTGGTTTGGACACTTTCTACCAGCGTGTGCAGCTCTAGATACTCTTCGAGCGACTGCTTGGGCTGCGTGTAAAACTGCTCAAACTGGGCATAGTTAGCAAAGCGATCGGAGAGATCGGGACGGTTGCGTTGAAAGTAGCGCCACAGAATGCGGGGTACGACAGAGCCCCCCAAGTGACGATGGAGTTCTGCATAGAGACTCATAAGGACCTCTGGGGTTACAGGGTAACTGGAATTTTAGGTAGCCGAAATCGAGCGGCCTGAATCGCTGCAGCCGGGCTGAGCAGCGATCAGCCTCTAATCCTTTGGGGAGAGATAAAAAATTTATTAAAGTTATTAATTAGTTTTACACCAATTTTTTAAATCTGTGCTGCCAGGTTGGCGCTGTCTTTGGTTTCTAGGCAATAGTTTCTAGGCAATAGTTTCTGGGCGATGAGTTTTGAGCGCGATCGCAGCTTTTCATGCCCCGTTGCCGTCTAGACAATTTGCAGCTTGTTGGGAAAAGCCCCAGCAGGCTCCAGCGCTGACTGTCGGTGCTAACTTTGGGCGCTGGCTGTCGGTCGAAGGATAGATAGCGCCAGCGACCCCTGGTTGACACTGTAAACCTCGCCTGATGATAATGGTGATTTGTTTGAACTCTAGCCCTTGAGATTCCCTTGGCAAACGTCGTTGTAATTGGCGCCCAGTGGGGCGACGAAGGTAAAGGTAAAATCACAGATCTGCTGAGTCGCTCAGCCGATGTCGTTGTTCGATATCAGGGCGGCGTCAATGCTGGCCATACGGTTGTCGTCAAAGATCAGACCTTCAAGCTACACCTGATTCCTTCGGGCATTTTGTACCCTGACACCGAGTGCTTGATTGGCAGCGGTACGGTGATTGACCCGAAAGCGTTAATTGCAGAGCTAGACAAGCTAGACGACCTGGGGGTCTCCTCTAAAAAATTATTTATTTCTGAGGCGGCGCATGTGACCATGCCCTACCATCGGCTGATCGATCAGGCGGCTGAGGAGCGGCGCGGCAGCAAAAAAATTGGCACCACGCGGCGCGGCATTGGGCCAACCTATGCAGACAAGTCGGAACGCACCGGCATTCGCGTTGGCGATCTAATGGACCTAGAGGCGCTCAAAGAGCAGCTTGAATGGACCATCAACTATAAAAACGTCGTTCTAGAGAAGCTCTACGACCTGCCGCCGCTTGATCCCAGCGAAGTGCTCTCAGAATACGCCGCCTATGCAGAGCGGCTGCGGCCCCACATTGTCGATAGCTCGCTGCATATCTACGATGCTATTCAGCGCCGTAAGAACGTGCTGTTTGAGGGCGCTCAAGGAACGCTGCTTGACCTCGATCATGGGACCTATCCCTACGTCACCTCATCTAACCCGGTCGCCGGCGGTGCCTGCATTGGCTCCGGCATTGGCCCCACCGTGATTGATCGGGTAATTGGCGTGGCCAAAGCCTACACCACGCGGGTGGGCGAAGGCCCGTTCCCGACTGAGCTAATTGATGACACGGGCGCAATGCTGTGTGAGATTGGAGCAGAGTTTGGTACCACCACCGGCCGCCGTCGTCGCTGCGGCTGGTTCGATGCGGTGATTGGTCGCTACGCCGTGCGCATCAACGGGCTTGACTGTCTGGCAGTGACTAAGCTTGACGTGCTCGATCATCTCGAAGAAATTAAAGTCTGCGTCGCCTATGAGCTAGACGGCGAAAGATGCGTTGACCTGCCCGGCAGCGCTCGCCAATTTGCCCGATGCCAGCCGGTCTATGAAATCTTTCCTGGCTGGAAGCAGTCGACTGAAAATTGTCGTAAGCTAGAAGATCTGCCCGCTCAGGCGCTTGACTACCTAAAGTTCTTAGCCGAGCTGATGGAAGTGCCCATTGCGATTGTGTCGCTTGGTGCCAGCCGCGACCAGACCATTATTGTGGAAGATCCAATCCACGGACCTAAGCGCGCGCTGCTGCATCAAAATGGCAGTGCTTTTAAAGTGGCTTAAGGGCCGGCCGCCGGTTTTGATAGCCTTGAAAAGCGCTTTTAAGGCTGACCATCGTTTTTTGTTCTACTGACCGATCAACTGCTATGTCACTGACTATTGAATGTAATCAACGCGCTGACAGCGAAAAACCCAAGGCGCTACGCCGTGAGGGTAAGATGCTGGGCGTGCTCTATGGGCACAACGGCGCTGAATCCATTTCCTTAAAGATGGATACGCATGAGACCGAGGCGCTCTTACGCAAGGCTGCTGTGAATAAGACGGTGGTTACCGTCAAGATTCCTGATATTTCTTGGAACGGTAAGGCGATTCTCAGAGAGGTGCAGATGCACCCTTGGAAGAATCAGGTCTATCATGTCAGCTTTTTCTCGATTGCTGACCAGGATGAGTTAGAGGTTACCATGCCGCTGAACTTTACCGGCGTGGCGCATGGGGTCAGCCAGGATGGCGGTGTCTTAGATACTGTCTTGACCGAAATGCAGCTCAAATGTGCGCCCGATAATATTCCTGAGACGCTGGATATCAATGTCGAAAGTCTAGGCATTGGCGATGCGCTGCACATCGGCGATTTGGTGCTGCCCAAAGGCGTAACGGCAGTCGGCAGCCCTGAGCAAGTGGTGGTGTCGGTACTGCAGCCGCGCACCATAGAAACCGTGGAAGAAGAAACCGAGACCCTTGATCTCGGGATCGATCTAGGTGGTGAAGAAGAGCCGCCGGCTGCTGAATAAGTTACTGGTAGCGACGGCTGGCTGCGATTCGGCTGCCGAGCTATGGCTATCTAAACCGATGCTCCAAGGCCAGGGGAATATGCCTCTGGCTTTTTGGTAGCTGCGTTTAGCTGAGAAAGCTTGGCTATCTCTGTTCAACACTCCTGGGGTTACGTTTACTGCAAGGACTATGGCTGATTCGACCTTACCTCCTTTGATTCGGCAGATGCTGCAGCCGTCGTTTTATCCACACGCGGTCAGCGAGCCAATTGAGCTGATGCAGACCCACGTGTCTTACGTGCTGCTGACGGGAGACTATGCTTATAAACTCAAGAAGCCGGTCAATTTTGGCTTTTTAGACTATTCCACGCTAGAAAAGCGGCATCATTTCTGCGCAGAGGAGCTGCGGCTGAATCAGCGCGGGGCGGCACCGCTCTATCTGGAGGTGGTGCCGATTGCAGAGACGGGACACGGGTTTGAGCTGCAGGGTGCTGGTAACCTGGTGGACTACGCGGTGAAGATGCGCCAGTTTCCTCAAACGGCGCTGCTCAGCCACCAGTTCGAGGCTGGGCAGCTAGACGAGGCGCGGGTGCGATCGCTAGCCGAAACCGTGGCTGCTTTTCATGCCAAGACCGAAACGAACGACTACATTCGCGCTTTTGGCAACGTTGAGCAGGTGCGTCAGGCCATTGATGAAAACTACGAGCAGACGGTGGCTTACATTGGCGGACCGCAGACGCAGCCGCAGTTCGATGAGACCAAAGCCTACACCGATCGCTTCTTTGCTGAGCGTACCGACCTGTTCGAGCAGCGCATCCAGCAGGATCGCATTCGTGCCTGTCACGGCGATCTGCACCTAGGCAATATCTGCCAGTGGGAAGGGCAGCTGCTGCTGTTTGACTGCATCGAGTTTAATGAGCCCTTCCGGTTTGTGGATGTGATGTTCGATATCGCTTATATCGTGATGGATTTGCAGGTCGCCAATCGACAAGATCTGAGCGCTGCTTTTTTGAACCACTACGCTGAGCAAACGGGCGACTGGCAAGGGTTGCAGATTTTACCGCTCTACGTCAGCCGTCAGGCTTACGTGCGGGCTAAGGTCGCGTCGTTTATGCTCGGCGATCCGGGTGTGTCAGCGGCCGCGAAGCAGCAGGCCAGCGAAAAGGCCGCTCGCTACTATCGGCTGGCCTGGTCTTACGGGCAGCCTAGCCAAGGGCAGCTGATCTTGATGGCAGGGCTCTCGGGCTCTGGCAAAAGTACCACGGCTCGCGCGATCGCTCGGCAGCTAGGAGCGCTACATCTGCGCTCAGACGCGGTGCGTAAGCATCTGGCTGGCATGCCAGTGCAGCAGCGCGGCGATGACAGCCTCTACACGGCTGAGATGACTCAAAAGACCTATGCCCGACTGCTAGCGCTGGGGCTCGCGCTTGCTGGTGAAGGGTATTCAGTCATTTTAGATGCGAAGTACGACCGGCAGGCGCTATGGCAGTCGGCAATTGCAGCCGCTCAGGCAGGCGATCTGCCGCTGACGCTCTTGCACTGTACTGCTCCGGAGGCCGTACTCAAGCAGCGGGTGGCTGAGCGCTCAGGTGATATTGCCGATGCTACTGTGGCTGTGCTAGCCAATCAGTCTATGGAGCGCTTTAGCGAGCAGGTTCAGCCCTATGTGCGAACGATTGACACCGCCGATGCAGACACCGGGCAGCTAGCGGCTATAGTAGAGGCGTTAAAGATGCGTTAACGCTCCGGGCCTGCTATGGATGCCTCCCAAAAGCCAGATAAAAAGCGAGCTGACAAGAAGCCAGCCGTCAACGACATGACCGATGCAATCGTGCCGGCGGCGATTCGCAGCTGGCTGATTTTCCTGCTGATTTTTATGCTGCTGGGATATTCGGTGACGTTCAGCATTTTGTTTGGCGCCGTGGGGGGCTTTGCCGCCGGCATGGTTTCAGCCTGGTGGCGAGTGAAAGGGGGTGAACCGCCGCCGCCTGAGGTGCGTCAGTCTGCGCGCACGGGTTTACCCATTGGCCGGCTGCCAGGCATGCGCCCGGGTCGTGAGAAGCGCTATCTGCGCCGCCGTCAGCGGTAAGCTTGGCCGTCGCTATCGCCAATGTTTTTGTTTCTATCAAAGCTGCTGCCGCCGCTCATCTATCCACTAGGGCTGAGCTGTCTGCTGCTAGGGCTAAGCCTAATCTTAATCTGGTCGAGACCGCGCTGGGCGGCAGCTGTGATCGCGCTAGCGCTAGTCATTCTCGGTTTGAGCAGCAACCCTTGGATCGCGGCTCAGACCGTTCGTTCTTTGGAATGGCGCTATCAGCCGCTAGCGCCGATGCCGACGGCTGAGGCCATCGTGGTGCTAGGGGGCAGCATTCACTCAGCCGCGCCGCCGCGCCCCTGGGTAGAGGTATCTGACGCCGGCGATCGCAATGGGCGTACCGCGCACCGCCATTTTAGAAGAAGGCACGTCGCTCAATACCTACGAGAACGCCGTCAACGTGAGAAAGTTGCGGCGGCGGCGTAAGCTCAACCGCGTTCTGCTGGTTACGTCGGCTGTGCACATGCCGCGCTCGGTAGCTATCTTTCAGAAACAGGGCATTGAGGCGATTCCCGCCCCGACTGACTACTGGGTGTCGGCCGCGACGCTCACGGCTATGGGCAATACTCGAGAAGCGCGCCTGCTCAGCCTGCTGCCCAATAGCGAAGCCATGCACTACTTCACCCGAGCGCTCAAAGAATATATCGGCTTTATGGTCTATCGCGCCAAAGGCTGGCTGTAGGACTGTAGGTGCCTTCTTCACAGGCAGACAGGGTCCGCTACGATAGGGAAACCCGCACGCTTCACTGCCAACCCTGCATCGCCGACTATGCTCGAACGCTCTTTTAGTCCAGACGCTACTGCTGACGTTACCGAAGCGTTTGAGCTTCAGCAGGTGGCCAGTGAATTTAGACAGGAGGTAGACTATCGAGACGCCTTCGAGCGCCACTGCCGCTGGTATGCCGATGCCGCCGAGCAGCACCGAGCTGAGCTCGCAGCGATGCAGCGAGACATTCCCATTTTGCACTGGTTTCTAGGCTGGCGTCGCCGCTGAAGACCCCCGTAGCGGTTCAGCGGCTAGCGATAGCTGGCTCAGATCAGCTCCAATTCTGCTGTCGTAAGATGTGCCTTCATGGGTCGCTTGGCCCCTTCAATTTTGAACTCAACCACGACCGGATAGTTAGCGCTGATGGGGCGGCCCTGCCAGTCTTTTAAGACAGCCGCGACGGTGCCTTCCATGCCCTGGGCATCGTAAGGCTGATTGCGATGTGAAGGATGATGATAAAAGGTTACAGGCGCGCTGATGCGAACCCGATCGCCGACGTTCATAGGAATATCTGACACGCTTTTTTGAGAATCAAGAGCTACTTGAGATGGCATTCAATCTGAGCTTTTAATGAATTGAGTCTTATCATTTTCGCATAGGATTGACCTGGGCCAAAGGGGCTAGCTGCCCTCGGCGTAGCTCTATCGCAGCAGGTCGATCGCGGCAGGCCGATAGCCGGCCGGCGCGCTATGAGTCCGGTGCCTCAATCGGCGGCAGTCCCTCAGAAGGCCGCAGCTGCCAGGCGCGCCAGACATAGAAGCCGGCGGCAGCCAGCACCACTAGCGAAATCAGCGCCAGTACGGCTTTGAGCCAAGGTGCGCGCGATCGCACGGAGAGCCCTTCATCTGAGGCTGCTGCTTCGGCTAAATCATCCTCTACTTCGCCGTAGAGCAGCGCTTTCGATGCCTCAGTCAGCTCGGTTTGAGGAATATCCTGCTGGGTAATGAGTCGGCCAGTCTCGACGGGGCGCGCCGTTGGGCCGCTGACCTGACAGTGGGTCAGCACGACCGCTACGTTATCGTGGCCGTTTTTCTGGTTGGCTAGCTCAATCCAAGACTCTACGGCTGAGCTGACAGAGACAATTTTGGTGACGATTAGGCCAATATAGTTAGCCCAAGATTCTTCTACCCGGCGGTGATCGCTGAGGCCGTCTGAGCAGAGCAGCAGCACGCCTTCTTCGTCTAAGATAAAGCGCTGAATATGCGGCTTGAGGTAGTCAGCTTCGCGGGTGCCAACTGCCTGCGTCAGCGCGTCTGCATCCGGGCGCTGTTGGGCGGCGGCCAGCAGGCTGCGTCCGCTCGCGACTTCGCGCCCGGCAATATCGTCGTCTAGCGTCAGCTGATGGCAGTATTCCGGCGTGATCCAATAGGCGCGGCTGTCGCCCACGTGAGCGATGTATAGCTCGTTGACTTCTTCCCAACCGCCCGGCACCGGGATTCGCTGCGGCAGCTGCAGCGCCACTACCAGCGTTGTGCCCATGCGCTGTCGCTGCAGCCGCCCCTGGCTATCGTTCTGGCTAGCGACTAGGTTGTTGGCGACGCGAATGGCTGCTTCAATCTGCTCAATCACCAGCTCAGGTGGCATCGGCTCAGTCTGTTCGGCCGCCTCGGCTAACAGCGCGCGCAGCTGCAGCTGCAGCGATCGCACCACGGTCTGACTAGCAACTTCACCGCCGGCGTGACCGCCCACACCGTCGCAGACAATGCCCAAGCGCGGCAGCGATGGCAGATCGGCGGTACTGGTGCGCTTAAATTCAGCTCGGCTAGGGTAGCAGGCATCTTCATTGCGCGGCTGCTGAGGGCCAGCGCTTGTCGCACCGGCAATCTCTAAGCTGAGAGAAAACGCCATTGCCTGCGTTAGCAGCTGTCGGTTAAGGGCTTCAAATACCTCGTCTAGATTGACGGTCTCAGCCCGTAGCTGATCGCAGATTGCCTGCAGATCGGAGCTCAGCCCCAGCTGTGACCAAAATTCAGCGAGATCGCCAAGGCCAGGCTGCGCTGGCTCGCTAGTAAAGGCAACTAGCCGCACCCGCCAG
Organism: Leptolyngbya sp. SIO4C1; assembly: GCA_010671975.1. GTDB lineage: Bacteria > Cyanobacteriota > Cyanobacteriia > Phormidesmidales > Phormidesmidaceae > SIO4C1. Next base: position 8,689 of record JAAHIA010000129.1, read on the forward strand.
CCTTCGACGCGCAAGTTGTGATCGTTTAGTAAGCTGGCCGCCACGCCTAGCTCTGCTAGCGGCGTCCACAGCTTTAAGGTTTGCCAAAACCAGTAGACCTGCCGAAACGCTGTTGTATGCGGCCAGGCTTGCGTGAGCGAGGGCAGCAGCTTGCCGCTGCGGCTGACTGGAATATTGTCGAGCAGCAGTACCGGCTCTCCCTGATGGTGACAGATGCCGTAGGCCCCTGGCACATGCAGCCGATGAGGGTGGGCTTTGAGATAGGGCTGGGCAAACGCAGGAATGGCGTCTGGTACCTGAGGCGGCTGGTTGGCCTGCGTATCTAGCCAGATGCAGGGAGAAACCACCCGATAGCGGCTATCTACCTGCTGACCCAGTGGCACCTCGCGCACGCCGTCGCCCAGGGCCCAGACATATTGCTTAGCTGGATATTTGCTTTGCTCAGGGCTATTCATAACAGTCAAACCGCGTCAAACCGCTCTCACTTAGGGCTATCTCACCAGGCTGCTGGGCGGCTAGGCCAAAAAGAATAGGTTCATGGTAATGGCAAAGGGTGCGATTGGCTACGACCGTCTAGCGCCTACAGGTTACTGCAGTCTGTAGGGGGCGTTAGAGCAGCGCTTATTGGATCTTTACGGAGGGCCTCAAACGGCTGTGGGCTAGATTACCCTGGAGAGGAGACTGCTATTCTACCGCTATGAGTCTGACCGTGCTTTGGATTGTCATTGGGGTTGCGCTCTGCTTAATGGAGCTGATGATTCCCTCAGCGTTCCTAGAATCGGCGCTGGGTGTGAGTGCGCTTGGCGTGGCGCTGCTGTCTCCAGTGGTGCCGGGCTTTGGTGGTCAGGTAGGCCTGTGGATGCTGTTTTCGCTACTGGTGTTTTGGGCCCTGCGGCGCTTTGTGCCCAACCAGACGCCGCCGGCGTTGCGCGACTCAACCGAGGCTAGAACGCTGACATCAATCTTGCCAGGGCAGACCGGTCGCGTCATCTACGAGGGAAATTCTTGGCAGGCGCGCTGCAGCGATGGGCAAGCTGCGATCGCGCCCAACCAGGCCGTGGTGGTTGTGGGTCGTCAGGGCAATACGCTGATTGTGCTACCCGATAGCGTGCTGCAAGGCTAGCAGTCTGCATATTCTTGATCCTATTTTCAGGAGCTACTGAATGAACCCGCTCGCTCTCTTGATTTTGCTGGCCCTTGGGGGCTCAGTTGCAGCCGGCTCTATTCGCATTGTCAACGAAGGCGATCAGGCCCTAGTTGAAACCCTAGGCAAATATAACGGCAGAAAGCTGAAACCGGGACTGAATTTCACCATGCCGTTTCTCGATCGGGTGGCGCATCGGCAAACCATTCGCGAGCGGGTGCTCGACGTACCGCCGCAGCCCAGCATCACCCGCGACAATGTCTCAATTACGGTAGATGCCGTAGTCTACTGGCGCATCGTCGATCTAGAGAAAGCAGCCTACAAGGTAGAAAATCTGCAGGCAGCGATGGTGAATCTGGTGCTTACTCAGATTCGAGCTGAGATGGGCAAGCTGGAGCTAGATGAAACGTTTACAGCTCGCTCAGATATCAATGAGACGCTGCTGCGCGAGCTAGATATTGCCACCGATCCCTGGGGGGTCAAGGTTACTCGGGTAGAGCTGCGCGATATTGTGCCCTCTAAAGCTGTGCAAGATTCGATGGAGCTGCAGATGGCAGCAGAGCGCCGCAAGCGAGCCGCCATCCTCACCTCAGAAGGTGAGAAGGAAGCCGCCGTGAATGCTGCCAAAGGTCAGGCCGAGGCCGATCTGCTCGCAGCCGAAGCCCGCAAAAAGGCCGCCATTTTAGATGCCGAAGCGCAGCAAAAAGCAATTGTGCTGCAGGCGCAGGCGGTGCGGCAGCAGCAGGTGCTCCAAGCGCAGGCGATCTCCGATGCGATGCAGGTGATTGCACAGCAGCTGAAAACCGACCCGCAGGCGCGCGAGGCGCTGCAGTACCTGCTGGCCCAGAGCTATCTCGATATGGGGCAAAAGATTGGCATCAGCGACAGCAGCAAGGTGATGTTTATGGATCCGCGCAGCATACCGGCGACGCTCGAAGGGATGAAGTCGATTGTTGGTAATCTAGACGGGCAGTGACGCGATCGCAGGGATCGCTCTACAGCCGATCGGGATCAACGCCTAGCTCGCGCAGTCGCACCGCGAGTTTGTCAGCTCGCTGCTTTTCCTGCTCGGCCCGTTCGGCAGCGGTAGGAATCCACTGCTGATTGGCATCGTACCATCGCAGCCACAGCCCAGACGCTTCTTGGTAGTCGCCCTGCCAAGCGCCGAGCCCTAGACCCAAATCTTCAAACCAGTAGCGCTAATCAGTCAAAGGCACTGCCCGATACCGAGTGCCGGCTAACTGAAACAGGCGAAAGCTGTTTTCATAGCGGTCAAAGCAGACGTCAGCTGAGCCAGTCAGGGGACGACTTCCTCTGCCTGAC
>JAAHIA010000013.1 GCA_010671975.1 Leptolyngbya sp. SIO4C1
CAACGACTCAAAGGTGGCGCGGATTGTCTATGTGAACAAGTTAGACCGCATGGGCGCAGATTTCTATCGCGTGGTCAAGCAGGTAGACGAAGTGCTGGCCGCTAAGCCGCTGGTGATGGTGCTGCCGATTGGCACTGAAGAGAATTTCAAAGGTGTCGTCGATCTGCTGACTGAGAAAGCTTGGATTTGGGATGAGTCGGGTGACCCGCTGAACTACACGATTGAGCCGGTGCCGGCTGACATGACTGATGACGTGGCTGTCTATCGCGAGCAGCTAATTGAGACAGCCATTGAGCAAGATGACGAAATGATGGAAAAGTACCTCGAAGGCGAGGCGCTTTCCATTGACGACATCAAGCGCTGCATTCGCAAGGGAACGCGTGAGCTGGCCTTCTTCCCCACCTACTGTGGCTCCTCGTTTAAAAACAAGGGCGTGCAGCTGGTACTAGACGCGGTGGTCGACTACCTGCCGAACCCTACTGAAGTAAAGCCACAGCCTGAAGTTGACTTAGAAGGTAACGAGACGGGCGAATTTGCCATCGTTGACCCAGATGAGCCGCTGCGGGCGCTGGCCTTCAAAATTATGGACGACCGCTACGGGGCGCTGACCTTTACCCGGATTTACTCCGGCACCGTCCAGAAGGGTGACACTGTGCTCAACACGGCTACCGGTAAGACCGAGCGCGTGGGTCGCCTAGTCGAAATGCATGCCAACTCTCGCGAAGAGGTTGACACAGCTCAAGCAGGCGACATCGTGGCGATTGTCGGCATGAAGAACGTGCAGACGGGCCATACGCTATGCGACCCTAAGGAGCCAGCCACGCTGGAGCCGATGGTCTTCCCTGATCCGGTGATCTCGATTGCGGTTAAGCCTAAGAACAAGGCCATGGCTGAGAAGCTGGGCATGGCGCTCAGCAAGATGGTGCAGGAAGATCCGTCTTTCTATGTGGAGACTGATCAAGAAAGCGGTGAGACGCTGATGAAAGGGATGGGCGAACTGCACCTAGAGATTAAAACTGACATTCTTAAGCGCACCCACGGCGTTGAAGTCGAAGTGGGTAAGCCGCAGGTGGCCTATCGCGAGTCGATCACCAAGCGACTCGAAGACAGCTACACCCATAAGAAGCAGTCAGGGGGGTCGGGTCAGTACGGCAAGATTGACTACGTGCTAGAGCCAGCTGAGCCCGGTGAAGGCTTCCAGTTCGAATCGAAGGTGACGGGTGGTAACGTACCCAGAGAATTCTGGCCGGCGGTCCAGAAGGGCTTCGAGAATAGCATCGAGAAGGGTACGCTAGCAGGCTACCCGGTGGTCGATATGAAGGTAACGCTGACCGACGGTGCCTATCACCCGGTTGACTCTTCTGCGATCGCGTTTGAGATTGCCGCTAGGGCTGCCTATCGTCAGTCCTTCCCGAAGGCCGGCCCGCAGCTGCTAGAGCCGATTATGAACGTAGATGTCTTCACGCCCGATGACTACATGGGCGATGTGATCGGCGACCTCAACCGGCGTCGCGGCATGATCAAATCGCAAGACACCGGCCCGACCGGCGTTCGCATTAGAGCCGATGCACCGCTGAGCGAAATGTTCGGCTACATTGGCGATCTGCGGACGATGACCTCAGGTCGCGGTCAGTTCTCGATGTCGTTCTCGCACTATGCGCCCTGCCCGAACAACGTCGCTGAAGCCGTGATTAAAGAAGCCAGAGAGCGTCAGGCGGCGGCTGTCTAGGTTTGGCTCATCGGATCTGATTGACTCATTCGGTGCCTAGGCGGCTTGGCTGCCTAGGCACTGCTGTTTTTATCGTTTCACTCTGATGCTGCATGGCGTCACTACCTACTGACATTATTTTGAGCCAGTCGCGATCGCTGCTCGAAAGCCTGTACTTAGACTGGGAGCCCCAGCCTGGGACCTATCTAGAGATTGGCGATCGGACCTACTGCGTTTTAGAGCGACGGCATCGCTACTGCCTCAAATCAGGACGCTATCAGCTACATAAGATTGCCCTCTATGTGCAGCCCGCCGCGCCGCCGACTGAAAAAAGTCTGGTAGACGGCTGCTGGGTAATTGGCGATATTACCTGCCGATACAATGCCCGCTCAGAGCTGCTGCGCTGCGCGGTGAATCCGGCAGGCCCCTGCGATCGCTGTCCCCACTATCGATCCAATCAGCCATAAAAGCGCCCCCTAGTTTTTCTCGATTCGGCTTTAAGGTCAGAAGCATCAGAAACAGCCGAGGGTTCCAGCCGAGGGTTTTAACGGTGTTTCTGACCGTCGTTTCGATTCAAAACAGAATTAACCATGCAGATTCAACCGATTCGACCCACTCTGCTGCAGGTCAGAATGCACGCGCTCGAGCTAGCCACGCTGGTTTCAGCCGCTCGCTGGATTATCGATGGCGCTCGGGGTGAGCTTCCCAACAGAGCGATTGAACAGCTGCGGAGTGTGGTCGCAGACTACGATGCTCAGCGACAGAGATCGATTTCCTAAGTGAAACAGTCCCAAAAAGACGCGGAGAGTTTGATCAAGAATCTCGCATCTCCGCGTTCCCGCGTCTTCGCGTTGACAGCCGGCAGCTCGACGCTAAACCTCTGGCAAATATTTCAACAAGACGCAGATAAATTCATCTGGCTTGTGAGTCGGTATCGGCACCGTCCAGTCAGAGAGTTCTGCATAGCCGCACTTCTGTAGCGCTTTGATACCGGCCTGCAAGGCCTCAGGCGACCCTGAAATCACATGCCGAAATTCGGCTAGTTCGGCAACTGGAATATCGTCGGGCAGCTGGCTGCCCGCATCGGAATATGACCGCATAGCTGGTCTCCTTTTTTATCTACTAGAGAAAATCCAGAAACCATTGCCCTAGCCGAACCGCAGGTGCAAATCGGCTTGGCTAGGGCATACACTAAGCTCTAGCCCGTCAATCTGCTGGATAGATCAGCGGGTCAGCCGTCGATGGGTAGTGTCAGTACCCATCGACGGCGCTAAGGCAACGGTATTCTGAGCAGTCCGCTGCGACGGTTGCAGCGGCTTAGTGGGAAAGCATACACCCGAGCGTCTAAGCGATCAAGCCCCATTTTGTGAAAATTTGTGTTCTGATCTGATGACAGATGCTGCGATCGCTTAAAGCCTAGCGCTTAAAGCACCGTCCTGCTTCGCTCGATAGATGACGCTAGGGTAAGCAACTGTCTAGAGTAAAGATCTATCCGGCAAAGGGTGACGCGAATGCTATTTTCCCTAATCGCGGGGCTGATAATGGCATTTGCCTTTCAGCTGCTGCTCACCAACCTAGGTATAGCGCTGGGTCTGAGCCTACTAGGCTGGGCTCCTGAGAGCGAGACAGCCAGTGAGACAAGCAAAACAGCTGCCGCATCAGAGCAGTCGTCGGCAGCGCTGCCAGTTACTCACCTGCTAGGGTTTGGCGTAGGGCTGAGCTTAGTAACCGTGCTATTTGCAGCCGCTTTACTCGCAACGGAGTTTAGCCAAATTGGTCAGCCTCGGCAGGGCGCTATCTTTGGTCTAACCCTATGGGCCACCTATCTGCTGATTGTCACTTGGCTCAGCTCAACCACTATCTCAGGCATCGTTAACTCCGTATTAGGAACCGCAGCGGCTGGCGTACGACGGCTGCTGAGCGCCATTCGACAGACGGTGCAGTCGCCTGAACCAGACTCCCAAACCGAGGCCGAAGCCCTGCGCGCGATCGCAGCAGAGCTAGCACAAACTACAGTAGTGCAGCAGCAGCTTCCCAAGCTCTTAGCTGAGCAGCGCGAGGTACTGCTGGCTGAAATTTTAGAACAGACCAACCTCACAGACGACGCAGCAGAAAGTGTTTTGGATGGGCTGCAGCCGCCAAAGCCAAGCTCATCTGAGTCTCTCACAGCGTCGCCAGCAACAGCTGCTAGCTCGCTATCGCCAGGTCTATCCGCCTCTGATTCCTCTGGCAGCCTGCTGCCGTTCGAGCTGCCCAACTGGCGACAGCTGCTGCACTGGGCGCTGAGCCGCGCCGATCTCTCAGACTGGGATCTGGAGACGCTCTGGCAGCTGTTACAAGGAACAGACGATGCCTCTCTCAACATCGTGCAGCTAGATGCAGAAGACTATCTGCAGCACGCGCCGACCAGCTTGCTACAGTCAGAGCTATTACAGACCGAATTTGCTGAGCTACTGTACGATCCTGACGCAGCCCCTGAGCAGGTGCTGAGACAGCTGCAGGCAGTCGGTCGCAGCGATTTTGTGCAATGGCTAAAGCAGCGCCGCGATTTAAGCGCTGAAAAAATCAGCCAGCTAGCCGATCGGCTCTCTAAGATTCACCAGACCGTGCTGAAGGCGGTGCGAGAGAAAGCAGCCGCAGCTAGACAAGGGCAGTGGCAGCAGCAGCTCACGCAGCTGCTAAGTCAGCTGCCGCAGCTCTCTGCCGCCGATTTAGAAAGCTGGCTGCAAGATCTCGCCGAGCGATTCTCTCCAAAGCAGGCTGAGCATCTGCTCTCACAGATCGACAGCGCTCGTCTAGTCCCGATATTTGAGCAGACCGAGCTAACTCAAACGCAGCAGGCTGAGATAGCTGCTAGCTTAGAAAACAGCCGCGATCGCGTGCTAGCCCAGCTACAAAAACAGCGGGCAGCTGCTGCTGATCAGGCTGCCGAGCTGCAGGATAAGCTAACGGCCTATTTTCGCTATACCAGCTTAGATAAGCTGAGCGCTGAAGCCGTCGCTGAGAAGCTGCGATCGCAGCTAGAAGCCAGTCAGCTGCTAGCGCCAGAGTCTTCCCAAGACCTTAAGGCGATGGCGGGGGCGCTAGACCTTACCGCACTAGAGCAGATAGTTGCGCGACGTCAGGGCATGACTCCCTCGCTGCAGAGTCAGCTCACAGAAGCGCTACAGACAGCCTGGCAGTCTTATCAGCTTCAGACAGATCGCACGGCTGACTATACCGCTGACAGCCTGTGGCAGCTCGAAAGTCTTTATCAAATCTTGGAAGACTATTTTCAATCAGTTGACTGGTCACAGATAACGCTTGAAGAGATTAAGCCGCAGGTGATGGATCTGCTGACCAAGGCTCAAACTAGCCACTTCGAAGTAAGTCGCATGCTGAGTCGCTTAAACCTGCCGCCGGCGACAAAAACCCAGCTAGGGCGATGGCTGCAACAGATTCGCTACGAAGCGCTGAAGCTACCGCGCCGCTGGGCCAAACGGGCTAGCCATACCGCTCAGCAAGCTAGCGATCGGCTCACGACGTCGCTGTCACACTACCTGCGCCATCAGCCCAAAGCAGCGCTCAACCCGGTACAAATCAGCAAAGATCTGGCTCAGATGGTTAAAGAGGCTGCCCAATCACTGCCGTCAGGTCGCCTACCGCAGCTCGATACCGCCTTTTGGCAGCAGGCCCTGGCCGACCGCCGCGATATGACTCAGGCTGAAAGCCAGCGGCTAGTCGACTGGCTGACCTCAGCTTGGGAGAAAGTTGCTCAGCAGGCAGCCGCCTGGGCAGATGAAATCAACGCAGAGGCTAGCGCAGCGGTGCGATCGCTCAGTCATCTTCTAGATGAAAATCTGCCTGGGCCAAATCTCATTGACGCAGTGGGAGAGTCTGTCAGCGATGCCTTAGCAACAACTCGACAGCAGATTGTTGATCGTCTCAGCGAGGCACAGCAGCAGCTGCAAGCGCAGGCTATTGCCGCCCAGCAAGAGATTCAGGCGCAAACGGATGCGGTGCGACAGCAGGTTGCGATCGCGGCCTGGTGGCTTTTTCTTGGGCTGCTGAGTTCAGGGATTGCGGCTGGCGGAGCCGGCTGGCTAGCGGCTGTCTACTAAGGCAGAATGTGCTGCTCTATCGGTGTGGAAATAATCCTAGAGGATACTGCCAACTGTGCTCTGGGCTACTTATGGTGAGAAGGTCAACATAGTTAACAGCGCAGTTAAGATAAAGGAGAATTACTATGCCGAAGACATCTGTGACATCAGCTATCTCAGCTACCGTCGATGATGTAGCCTCTATTCTAGAAGGTGTTGAAAGAATTGCAGGCGTGCTGAATAAACCTCGTTCTGTTGTTTTAATTGTTGAAAATCACACAGGGAGAAAGCTGACCAGAATATGGGATCATCATGACCATGGCGGTTATGCAGTAACGCCTAGCGCTAGGATTGCGGCTAGAGGCGTCAACATCTATGGGTCGCAAAACAAAGCCAATTCTATTGGCACAGGCACTACAGGTGCGGTAATGTACAGCATAGAAGGCGATGATAATCTGGCCCTCTACATGTATTGGAAGAACCCATTTATCGGCGCTAACAAGTGCGGAGCCTACCTGTGCTCACTGTTAGGCATCACCTCTCCTAAAACACGTCAGCCTCTTTTCATCCCGTATTTTGATGACGAACTCAAGGCTGTGGCAACCTGCGGAGCAGGCGATCAAGCAGCAGAGATGCGCTTCGAACTCCTTAAAGGCGAGTAGTTATAGAGGGCTATTTTCATAGAGGTGACACCCACCTCCATCGCTTTATTCGCTCGATTGAAGCCCCAGGCGTCTTGTCTCTATCACGGCAGCCTATCCTGTGCATTCTTCAACATAAATTCCTTATGGCGAATGGTGGTAATTGCCACTTCCCACGGAAAGGTAAATGACTGAAACGCCGTAGGTGAAATTCGGTCTATATCCAGATCGACAACCACCTGTTTGAGAATGCCGAACAGCTTTTGACGAATCTCATGCAGCTCTTGCAGCGTTTGCGCTTCTTCAATTCGCTCAATCAGATCTAAAATTTCTAGGTTATACGTATCGGCAATATTCTTTTGTCTACCGATAAACCACAGCCGAAACTGCCAGACGCCCGAGAACAGCAAGATGCTCACCGATAGCAGCAGGCCCATCGGCTCGGCATACTGCACAAAGAAGCTGGGCTCATCCTGGTTGAAGTAGGCGCTTGCGCCCGGATGCATCGGAAAGCCTAGATTCTGACTAGCTTCAGGCGACTGAATCCGCGCTGTTCTCGGATTCTCTGAAATTAGCTCGTTGCGATACTCATAGAGGACCTGACTGATGGTTTTGACCACCTCCGGGCTGAGATCTTGATGGGCAATTAGTAGCGCACTCACGGCAACGACTGGCAAATCCTGCGGCGGCTCAGGAATCGCACCGTCGTAAGAGCCCCTCGGAATCATCGTTGACTGCAGATAGGGCTGAGAGAGCTGTAGTGCACCAATCTGCGCAATCGGTACTAGCTTGAACCGGCCCGTTTTTAGCAGATCGCCAATAGCCTCATTGCCTAGGCCAATAATGCGAAACAGAGCGTCGACTCTGCCGGCTATCAGCGATTCGTAAGCTTCTTTAGCAGGCATTGGCGTTGATTGAAAGTCGGCCGGGGTGAGCCCATAGTGCTGGCTGAGCGGCCAAAATAGCGCATAGGAGCCGCTACCTTCTGGCATCAGGGCAATTCGCTTACCGCGCAAGTCGTCAATGCTGTCGATGCCTGCGTCTTTGCTGACGATGAAGTGAAACATTTCGGGATAGAGCTGGGCAACCGCGCGCACGTCGGGCTGCACCGGCGTGTCGTTTTGCACCAGCGCCATGTCGACCCGGCCGGCCTGTACGTCTTCCATGTTTTGGTTAGACCCCGGCGACTTCAGTACCTCAATCTGAATTTTGGGGAAATGCGCCTCGGTGACTTGTTCTATCGCATCGCCAAAGGCATAGTATTCGCCGCTGGGGCTGCCGGTAGCGAGGCGAACTACGTGAACGCGACTGGTTTCACGGATGAGTTGGATGGCGGACGCGATCGCAATCGTGACGCTGAATGATACGACAAACAGCAGGATTACTCGTCCCATTTTCTGCATTCCACCGCTTCTCACTGTTTACCCTCCAGACCGTTTACCTAACCCCTAGCTCTGCTTGCAAAAAGTTGATAAACTGCCGCGCTGTTCTACCTGAGCGACCGTTGTGGCGAGTCGCCCATTGCTTAGCGCGAAAGTCTAGCTCATCGTCAGGCAGGCGAATGCCGGCTTGGGCTGCGAGATGATGCACAATCTGCAGGTAGGTAGGCTGGTCCGCTGGCTCAAAGGTCAGTGTCAGGCCAAAGCGATCGCTAAAGGAAAGCTTTTCTTGGACCGTATCCCAGCTCTGTAGCTCATCAGCATCGCTAGGGCGCGGCCGATCGGCAAAAAATTCGCGCACCAGGTGGCGTCGATTAGAGGTGGCATAGACCGCCACGTTTTGCGGTCGCTCAGTAATGCTGCCTTCGAGCACAACTTTCAGCGCTTTAAAGGCTTCATCATCTTCTTCAAAAGAGAGATCGTCTACAAACAGGATGAATTTTTGCGATCGCGCCCGCAGCTGCTCTAAAATTGCCGGCAAGTCAACGAGGTTGGCTTTAGACACTTCAATTAGCCGCAGCCCGCGATCGCGATATTCGTTGAGCAGCGCCTTGACTAGCGACGATTTACCAGCGCCGCGACTGCCGTAGAGCAGCACGTTTAGCGCCCGGTAGCCGCTGAGCAAAAATTCGGTATTTTGCATCAGCTTAGCTTTAGAATCGTCATAGCCAGCGAGCTGATCTAACCGTACCGGGTCGGGATGGGCGACGCCTTCCAGCTTGCCCCACTGCCAGCGAAAGGCATAAAACTGAGCAAACTGACCGGTGCCCTGAGTCTGGTAGTGGTGAGCTAGCTCGCTGAGGCCGTCGGCCCAGTCGGGCAGGTTTACAAAGCTGACCGGCAGCGGCTCGGGTTCCAGCTGCCACACCACCGGAGCCTGCGGCAGCTGACAGACAGTCTGCACCCACTGACTCAGCTGCTGCGGCTGAAGCCAGTAGAGCTTTTGCAGCACGCGCAGGTCGTGGCGAGCGGCAGCGAGCAGCGAGTCGGGCAACTCTGGCAGAGGCAGCCGCTGGGCCTGCAGAGCGAATACGTTTTCGTCGAGCAGCAGCCGTTCGCTCAGATGCTGCTGCCAGCCCTTGCCGGTGGTAGCTAATGCCTGGAACCAGCCGCTGTAGGCCGGTAAGCAGGTTTCGGGAGCGTTGCGATCGCAGAGAATTTCGAGCACCTGCAAAAAGGCGCGACCAACCTCATCCTCTAGCACTGAATGAAACAGCAGCAGCGACGCTGCCTGCTGTCGGTAGCCGATAATGGCTGAGATGGCTTTCGCTGCAAGTCCGCTCATAATTAGTCAGAAGTAGATGCATAGGTAGGAAGCGTTTCCCTATCATCTCTTATAATTTCTCTATCTATTTACGGTGCTATGACTCCAGCCATCATTTTCACTCTAATCTACAGCGCGCTTGCGATTATTGGCGGCATCATTGGCTACGTTCAAGCGCGCAGTAAGGTTTCGCTGCTATCGGGTATCATCAGCGGCATCTTGCTATTCATGGGCGTCATTTTGATGTTCCAGGGCAATCCGGTCGGGCTGTGGCTGTCGCTGATTGTCTCGCTGGTACTGGTGGGAGTATTTATCGGGCGCCTGGTCAAAACCAAGAAGCTTATGCCGGCTGGGCTGATGGTCATTGTCGGTGTGGTGACAGTGATTGCTTTATTGACAGCGTGATTTGGATTAGAGGTTTGGTCAATGATCGCCCAAACGCAAAACCGAGATTATACAGTCGAGGAGTACTTAGCGCTCGAGCTCAGTGCAGAATCCCGCAGCGAATATCGTGATGGAGCGATTATTCCAATGACGGGCGGCACTCCAAATCACAACGATATTGCTGGCAATCTCTATATATTTCTCAAGACGGCTCTTAAAGGAAAAAACTATCGAACTTTCTATGCCGACCAGCGGCTTTGGCTCCCTGCCGTCAGCCTCTACACGTATCCTGATATTCTGGTGACTCACAGACCGATTGAGCTTCAAGCGGGTCGCAGCGATACGGTGGTTAATCCTTGCTTTGTGGCTGAAGTGCTATCTAAATCTACCCAAAGCTATGATCGAGGCGAAAAATTTGCTGCCTATCGGATGATTCCCAGTTTTCAAGAATATTTGCTGGTTGATCAATACCGCGTCTATGTCGAGCACTATGTAAAAACAGGGCATAACCAGTGGCTTTTATCAGAATATGACTCGATAGAGACTGTTTTGTCCTTCAAAGCTTTCCAACTACGTCTACCGCTTGCAGATTTGTATGAGGATATTGACTTTGTCGATATATAAAAAAGTCGATCTCAAAAAAAAGGATCTGCCCAAGAGCAGATCCTTCCTTAAAACTTGTAATTTCACCGCGACGCCGTTTTACCTCAGTTTTTGACCTGGTAAAACCAGGGGGGAACCGTGGCTGCGATTTATAGTTTCCGAGTGCAAGCCCGGTTTACTGCCACCGCAGAACTGCTCAGTTCCCAAGTCGAATCAGCATAGATCAAGAAACATTGTTGGCAGTCACCAACGCCGTAGTGAAACTAGGCTTATCATAGCTAACGCCTCCCCCCCTGCGGCAAGGGGTAAACAATACAGAAGCGTGACGGGTTTCCTCCATTGCAATAGAAAATTCCAATTAGTCTGGGCCAGGATACCAGCGCGATTCTATCTGATGAATGAGGCGATCGACGGCAGCGTCAGACATTGCTCTGTCCGTGATCACGCTCACATGGCCGAGCTTGCGTCCTGGGCGCGATTCTGCCTTGCCATACCAATACACCCGCGCATTGGGAATGGCTGCGAGCGCCGCGCGTTTCTGTCGATAGTCAGACACTGCCGTCTCATACCCAAGCAGGTTGATCATCACTGCCTGAGCGCAGGTCATGGCTACGGAGCCAAGCGATCGCAGGCTGACGGCTCTCAGCTGCTGCTCAAACTGAGAGGTTTGACAGGCATCTAGCGTGTAGTGTCCAGAGTTGTGGGTGCGGGGGGCAATTTCATTGACCAGCACCCGCCCGTCGGCGGTGAGAAAGAGCTCAATACCAAAGATGCCAACCACGCCCAGCTGCGTCATCAGCGTAGTGGCGATTTCGGTTACCTGCTGGGTCACCGCCGCTGATACGCGCGCTGGGGCAATTACTCGACGACAGACCTGATCAATTTGCTGAGTTTCGACCACGGGGTAGACGGCGATCTCACCGGTGTGCGATCGCGCCACCATCACTGCTAGCTCGCGCTCAAAGGGTACGAATGCCTCTAGCAGTACCGGCTGATAGCCAAGCTCTGACCAGGTTGCTTTGACAGCGGCCTGGTCTTTGAGAATGAAGGTGCCCTGGCCGTCGTAGCCGTGGCGTCGGGTTTTCAGCGCCAGCGGTAGGCCAACTGCAGCAACCTGAGCCTCAAGGTTAGGCAGGTCGGCCCGGCCTTTTAGCGGGACAAAGAGCGGGCAGGGCAGGTTTAAGCTGCGGCAGTACTGCCGCTGATCGTATTTGTCGAGCAGCGGCGCGAGACAGCTGAGCTGGGGGTAAAATGTGACGTTGGTGAGCTGCTGCAGCGCCGGTAGGTCAATAAATTCATTTTCGAAGGTGACGACATCGCACTGCGCCGCTAGGGTCGCGGTGGCCTGCGCATCGGCCACATCAGCTAGTACCGTATCGGTCGCAATTGAGACGGCTGGATCGCTGCGCTTCGGTGTTTGAACAATCAGTGCTAAATCCAGTGCTTTAGCCCCTGCTGCCATCATCCAGGCCAGCTGTCCGCCGCCGATTACCCCTACTTGCTTTACCGCTGTCTCCATCGCTGTCACTTGATGCCGCAAGTCCATTCAATAGCAATTCCTTCTTGCCTACAACCTATTTAGAGTTTCTCTCACCCCATAGCAGCCTTTTGAATTTGTTTAAGCTCAATCCGCCTCAGCGAACGACTAGACTCTGGCTCGGACTGAGCCTAGCGTTTGCAGTACTCTACGGCTATTTGTTTTGGCGCAAGGCGTTTGAGGTGCCCTATTCGCTGCAGGAAGATGCGCGACAGCACGTATTCTGGATGCAGCGCTGGCTCGACCCGGCGCTGCTGCCAAATGATTTGATTGCCGATTATTTTCAGTCGCTGGCACCGACAGGCTATAAGGCACTCTATGCGACAGCGGCAGCATTCGGCATTCATCCTTTTTTGTTCAGCAAGCTGCTGCCACCCGTGCTGGGCATAGTGGCGACGCTCTACGGCTTTTATGCTTGCCTGCGGCTGCTGCCGGTGCCCATGGCAGCTTTTATCAGCACGCTGCTGCTAAATCAGTCGATGTGGATGTGGCGCGATTTGGGCTCAGGCACACCGCGCGCGTTCGCGATTCCGCTGCTGCTGGCGTTTTTATACTATTTCTCGAAGCGATCGCTGTGGCCCTGCGTGGCTGTGGTTGTGCTAGCTGGCGGCTTTTACCCGCATCTAGTGCTGATCTCAGTGACAATGCTCTGGCTGCGGCTGCTGCAGTGGCGCAGCGGGCCAAGGCTGTCTCGATGCCGTCAGGACTGGTGGCAGGCGGTTTCGGGGCTGATAGCTGGCATCCTAGTGCTGCTGCCATTCGTGCTGCTGCCGTCGCCCTACGGACCGGTGGTGACAGCGGCGCAGGCGCAGACGATGCCGGAATTTTTAGCGGGCGGGCGGCAGCCATTTTTTGATAGCCAAGGGCTAGACTACTGGCTTGGCGGCAAGAGCGGCCTGTTTCCAGTGCTAAATCCGGTGGCTATCTACGCTGGTTTTTTGCTGCCGCTGCTGCTGTGGCGTCGCCGCTGGCTGCTGTTACAGGCAGCAAAGCTAGCCCCTCTGGGCCAGCTTGCAGCGGCTTCACTGCTCTGGTTTTTAGCGGCTCACAGAGTTCTGTTTCGGCTACATGCGCCCAATCGCTACACCCATTACAGCGTTCGTATTTTGCTCGCTATGGCAGCGGCGATCGCGCTCGTGAGCTGGCTAGAAATGGCTGCTCGCAGCCTGCAGCGGGGGATACCTCAGCTGTGGCAGCGGCTGTTTTCAACGCTGATGGCTGCGCTACTGCTGGGCAGTCTGATGCTTTACCCGGCTTCGCTGCATCGCTTTTTAGACGTGCTCTACATCAAATCTGATCGCGGGGCGCTCTATGCGTTTTTGGCACAGCAGCCCAAAGATACGCTAGTCGCGTCGCTGTCGCGCGAGGCTGACAATATCGCGACCTTTGCTGGGCGCAGCGTACTGGTCAGCCGAGAGCACGCCATCGCCTATCACCAGGGCTACTATCAGCAAATTCGGCAGCGGACGCTGGATTTGATTCGGGCGCAGTATAGCCCTGAGCTGAGCGAGCTGCAGCAGGTCACGCAGCGGTACGGAATTGATTACTGGCTGGTCGAGAGCGGTGCGTTTCAGCCCGAAGCCATTGAGCAAAATCGCTGGCTGAGGCAGTTTCAACCTGAGGCGAAGCCTGCGATCGCGATTTTAGCCTCAGGTCAGCAGCCGGCCCTGGCTAGATTCATGCCGACCTGCACCGTTTTTCGCGATGGCAATTTGGCGCTAGTCGAGGCCGCCTGCCTGCTGCAGGCTACTGACTCAGCGGACGGGTAGAACCAGGCAGCTGAATTAGGCGCGTGATGGCTTCTAGCCCAATCCGCCAAAAATAGACCGTCCAGACAAAGATAGCCAGCAGCTTCGTGCCATCTTCTAGCAAATATTCGTCGTCGACAGCCGCGAACCACTCGGTTGGGATAGCCACATCAATCAGGATAGAGATGACGAATAGCAGCAGGCTCAGCCCCAGCAGATAAGGCTGCGTTTTCAGCCAAATCTTTCTGAAGCGACATAAACTAAACAGCACCAGCGCAGCGTAGACGCTGAAAGTTAGCTTTTCTGAGAGCGGCGGCACTAACCGCTCTAGCTGCTCATGGAACGTCAGCCAGTCGTCAATCATCAGCCAGGTGTTCAAGACACCAAACACGGCAAAAAACTGCATCATGTCTCGCTGTTTCTGAGTCAGCAGCAGCAGCAGACTGCTAAACAAGCAGACAGCGGCGGTGAAGCACCACAGCATCACGCCAATGTTGGAAAAAAATCCTAGATAGAAGGGTGCTTTAGCGGCAACGAGCGGATCGCGAGTCATGTTGGCAATGGGAACCGGGCTACAGTATCGCACCAGCAGCAGTAGAGCAGTTAGCAGTCCACAGCCAAAGAGCAGCACCTTCTGCTGATAGCCAGATAGGGTCGAGGACGTTGCCTGCCTGCTCTGGTTGTAGCCTTGCATGTACATCAAGCCATTCTCCAAACTTTAACCTACCCTTAAACTTAGCGGCGGCACTGCTGGTCGTACAGCAATTGAGTGAGTCCACAGTGATTTATTTAAATTAAACGTAGTAATTGATTCAATCAGATAAAGTAAAAGCGCCCTTCGCGGAGAAGGGCGCTGATAGCTGGACTCATTAGAATGGTCTAGAGACCAAACGACACTCGGCCAGAGGAGCTGCCCATTTCCTGCTCTAGCGTTAGCAGTCGCTCAATCCGCTCTTCGGTTGAAGGGTGGGTGGAGAACAGGCTCTTAAACATCTGCTTTGGCAGCGCGTTGACAATCAGCAGGGGCTCAAATGCTGGGTTAGCCTGCATTGGCAGCTGCCGAGCCGTAGCTTCTAGTCGCTCTAGCGCGCTGGCAAGAGCACGAGGGTTGCCAGTTAGCTTAGCCGCGCCGGCATCCGCTGAGAATTCACGCGTGCGGGAGATAGCAAGCTGCACAATCGTGGCCGCCGCTGGGGCTAAAAAGATGGTTAGAATCAGCGCTAGCGGGTTGGGACCATTGTCATCATCGCGACCGGGGCCGCCAAACCACAGGCTATATTGCAGCATCTGGGCCATAAACGCGATCGCACCGGCCACGGTTGCTGCCACAGCCTGCGTCAGCGTATCGCGATTGATAATATGGCTGAGCTCATGGGCTAGCACGCCTTCTAGCTCCTCAGCTGACAGCGTCTGCATAATGCCCTGAGTGACTGCAACCGCCGCATGTTCAGGGTCACGTCCAGTGGCAAAGGCATTGGCTGCCTGGGTCGGAATTACATAGACCGCCGGTATCGGAATATCAGCCTTGCGAGCCAGCCGCTCGACGGTAGCATAGAGCTGAGGTGCTTGAGCCTGCGTTACCGGCTGAGCCTTGTAGGCTGACAGCGCAATCTTGTCAGAATAAAACCACGATCCGAAGTTCGTGACGGCCGCAAGCCCTAAGCCCAGCAGAGCACCGGTCGAGTTGCCCGTTATCAAATAGCCAATGGTGACCAGAATACCGCTGAGTAAACCTAGTAAAGCTGCTGTTTTAAATTGATTCATTCGATTTGACCCCTTTTTGAAGCTTACCTTTCAAACCCTGAGGCAATACGCTAGATAACGTACGGAAAGCGCTTCGTTTGAAGTGTTAATACGCCTATAGTATCGAAGCTCTATCTAGCTTAGGTAGATGAGCTGGCCGAACCCCGAAGTACGGTTTGGCAGGCAGCTATTAACCAGCCAATAGAGTTTGTCTAGTTTAGAAGATGAGGACTGTGACTGTGATCTATCGCTGGTGGAGTCTTGCCGGTCTAGGACTGCTGTGGATGCCCACGACTGCCGCCGCCCTTCCTCCAGTCTTAGCAGCGGCCGAGCCAGCTGCCACTAGCGCAGTCACTCAACCTGGCGATCAGGTCAGCGATCTAGCGGCTTTACTCCCTGAAAATACTGCCTTCGCGCTAGCGCTGAATACCGATCCGGCTGTCTGGCAAACGCTAACGCAGTTTGAGCTTTTTGCTAAGCTGGCAGACCTGATGGGGACAGCCCCTAATCCTGGCGGACTGCCTTTTTTACCCAGCGGTCTCGACTACCGGCAGATTCAGCCTTGGATTGGCCGCTCAGCGCTGCTGGCGGTGCTGCCGGTGCCTAGCCCTGGCACGGTCACTTTTTCGGAGCGAACGCTGCTAATCGCGCCAGTCGCCGCTGAGAATTTTGAGGTACAGCCGCTGCTAGCGGAGATTGCTGCCCTGCGCGGCAGCCAGCCTGAGGCTTTTACCTACAAGGGTACGCCGGTTTGGCTGTGGCCCACTGAAGATATTTCGGATAGCGCATCTGAGCAGGCATCGTCGCCCGGAATACGACCTGAGAGGTCAGTATCCATGCCGCTGCGATCGCTGCTGCCCGAGCCGCCGCTGCTGCCTCCTGCAGCAGACAGCTTGGGCGTCACGCGGCCGGGGCTAGCCGTTGTGCAGGCAGGCAACTATTTAGCCTTTGCTGATAATTTGACAGTCTTGCAGCTGTGGCTAGAGTATCAATATCCTGGCGGGCCGCTGCTGTCAGAGAATGCTGCATTTCTGCGCACTAATCAGGAACCGGCTGCTGAGTCTGCGATCGCGCTGCTCTACGGCGACGTGGGCGAGCTGAGCAAATTTTCATTTGCCGATACGTTCGATCCGGCATCGCTGGGCATTCCTGTGCCTGACACTGGCCTCAGAGAGCAGGCAGCGGCCGTACGCTTTCTCGAAGATATGACCTTCGACACCTTGGTTTATCCCCAGGCGGAGGGGCTACGGCTGCAGGCTCGGCTGTATCGCAATCAGTTTTTGCCAAGCTTTCCGGTGCCGTCAAGTGGCTCAGAAGGCGAATCAATTTTATCGCGGGTGCCAGCCCCCACCTATCTGCTAGGCAGCGGTCAGGACCTTGCCGGGCTTTGGCGGGAAGCGGCAGCGGCGCTGTCGCTCAACGAGCTGACGCGCGGCTTTTTAGAGACAGCGCGCAGCGTGGTGTCGTTTGCGCTAGGGCTTAACTTAGACGACGACCTGCTGGGCTGGATGGATGGTGAATATACGCTCTTTTTCTTTCCCAGCCGGACCGGTTTACTCAACAGCGTCTTGCCGGGCCTGCAGGTCGAAGTGGCTGTGATGTTTGAGACCAGCAATCGGCCCGCAGCAGAAACGGCGCTAGCGGCTTTAGATCGCCTGGTGGGTGCAGCCGTCAGCCGCGTCACGATTAACCAGCAGCCTGCCGTTAGCTGGAACTTTGATCTCGATGGCGCTGCTCCGACTGAAAGCGTCCTAAGCCACGGCTGGGTAGCCGACGATACGCTAGTTCTCGCAACCGGCGTAGGGGCGATGGCAAACCTGCTTGACCCGCCTGCTTTTGAATCACTCACCGAGCACAGCACCTTTATCGATGCGACTGCCTCGCTGCTATCCGAAAACTACGGCTACTTCTATGTCAACGCAGGGGCTACGCTTTCGATGGTCTACAGCGCGCTGGCACTGACGCCGACCGATCCAGATATTCAGCTCGTCAAAAGCTTTTTGGGCACCGTCTCTAGCTTTACAGCAACGACCTCTAGCACGCCTGACTATGTGCAGGCCGATCTGCTGCTAGGGCTCGCGGCAGCCAATGCGCGAGAGCCACTCGCGTTGGAAATCCCCTAGAAAAAAGCCCGGCAATGCCGGGCCCGAGGGTTCCATATGTCTTCTGAAATGTGAGATTTATAGTTGGGTTTATAGCTGGATTGAAACTTGGGAGTGGAGGTTCACTGCCGCCGCTAAACCAGCGGTCAGCGCTCAGCGCTGAAGACACGCTTTGAGACGAACAGTCAACTGCCGTCAGTGTAGGATTTCAGTCCAAAAGCTGCTGTCATGTACGACACATATTGCCGGACCGCGCCGGTCGGCATTCACGCAGCGTAGAGATGTCTACTATCATGAAGAAATATTCAGCAATTTTAAGCCAGCGGCGCGTGGTCTCGGCTGTTGCTTGCTGGTACCTGCTTTAACTGTAGCTCTGGTCTATGCCCCGCTCTAAATCTGCCTCGATTGCTCGACGTAATGGCAAGCAGTCTTCTCAACTCAACGGCGCTCAGCCTATTGACCTATCCGATGTAGAAAACCTGATTCGGATTCGCGGGGCGCGGCAGCACAACCTCAAAGATATCAATCTGGACCTGCCGCGCGATCGCATGATTGTGTTTACCGGCGTGTCTGGCTCAGGCAAGTCTTCGCTGGCATTCGATACGATCTTTGCCGAAGGGCAGCGCCGCTACGTCGAGTCGCTCAGCGCCTACGCGCGTCAGTTTTTGGGCCAGGTTGACAAGCCAGACGTAGACTCAATCGAAGGGCTCAGTCCGGCCATTTCGATTGATCAAAAATCAACGTCGCACAATCCGCGCTCGACGGTAGGGACCGTCACCGAAATTTATGACTATCTGCGGCTGCTATACGGCCGCGCTGGCGAGCCACACTGCCCGATTTGCGATCGCTCCATCGCCCCGCAGACGATCGATCAGATGATTGATCAGGTGATGTCGCTGCCAGATCGCACGCGATTTCAAATTTTGGCACCGGTGGTGCGGGGCAAAAAAGGCACGCATCAAAAGCTGCTCTCTGGTCTAGCGGCTGAAGGCTTTGTGCGGGTGCGCGTCGACGGCGAGATTCGCGAGCTAGGCGACAATATTGAGCTAGAGAAAAATAAGAAGCATGACATCGAAGTCGTCGTCGATCGCCTGGTCAAGAAAGCAGACCTGCAGGAGCGACTGGCCGACTCGCTGAGTACGGGACTGAAGCGCTCAGACGGGATTGCCATCATCGACATCTTGCCAGAGCGCCAGCTGGAGGTGGTGGAAGGCGGTCAGGGTAAAGCTAGTCAAAGCAAAGCGAAGGAAAACAAAGCGGTCGCCGCCGAGGCCAGCGGCAGCTACGGCCTACCGACTGAGCTGGTTTTTTCAGAAAACTTTGCCTGTCCCGAGCATGGCGCCGTGATGGATGAGCTGTCGCCGCGCCTGTTTTCCTTTAACTCGCCCTATGGAGCCTGTCCTCACTGTCACGGGCTGGGCAATTTGCAGACGTTCTCAGCTGAGCTGGTCGTCCCCGACCCGACGCTGCCGGTGTACGCTGCGATCGCGCCTTGGTCTGAGAAAGACAATACCTACTACTTTTCCCTGCTCTACAGCGTTGGGCAGGCCTACGGCTTCGAGATTCAGACCGCTTGGGAGCAGCTGACAGACGAGCAAAAGCAGGTGCTGCTGCACGGCTCGAAAGACAAAATCTACATTGAAACGGATTCGCGCTATCGGGCTCAGAAAGGCTATCATCGCCGCTATGAGGGCGTGCTGCCGATGCTGGAACGGCAGTATCGTGAGAGCACTTCTGATACCTACAAGCAAAAGCTAGAAAAATATCTGATTGACCAGCCCTGTGAGGTCTGCAACGGGGCGCGGCTGAAGCCAGAATCGCTGGCCGTGCGCATTGGCCCGTTTACGATTAAAGACCTGACCAGCGTTTCGATTCGCGACTGCCTCAACCACGTGCTGGCGATGGTTGGGGATGAACAGCAGCCGCCAAAGCTGACGCCGAAGCAGCTGCAGATTGGCGAGCTGGTGCTAAAAGAAATTAAAGCGCGGCTGACCTTTCTGCTCGACGTAGGGCTCGACTATCTAACGCTAGATCGCACTGCTAAGACGCTCTCTGGTGGCGAAGCTCAAAGGATTCGGCTAGCGACGCAGATTGGGGCCGGGCTGACCGGCGTGCTCTACGTGCTCGATGAGCCCAGCATTGGCCTGCACCAGCGCGATAACGACCGGCTATTGCAAACGCTCAACCACCTGCGCAATTTAGGCAATACGCTGATTGTGGTCGAACATGACGAAGACACGATTCGCGCCGCTGACTACATCGTGGATATTGGCCCGGGTGCAGGCATTCACGGCGGTGAGATTGTTGCTAAAGGCAGTCTCGACCAGATTCTCAATGCCGAGGAATCACTGACGGGGGCCTATCTCTCTGGCCGCAGAGGTATTGAGACGCCGAGCGAACGGCGCACTGGCAACGGGCGAAGCCTGCAAATTCGTGATGCCTGCCGCAATAACCTCAAGCAGATCGACACGGATATTCCGCTGGGTAAGTTTGTCTGCATCACTGGCGTTTCTGGTTCTGGCAAATCGACCCTGATCAACGAGCTGCTCTATCCGGCGCTGCAGCACCACTTTGGCAGCAAGGTCCCCGAGCCCAAAGAAATGGCACCGGTGAAAGGACTCAAAGCGCTAGATAAAGCAATTGTGATTGACCAGTCGCCGATTGGCCGCACGCCGCGCTCCAATCCGGCTACCTATACAGGCGTGTTTGATGTGATTCGCGACCTCTATGCTGAGACCATTGAGGCTAAAGCGCGCGGCTATAAGCGCGGGCAGTTCTCATTCAACGTCAAGGGCGGCCGCTGTGAAGCCTGCGGCGGTCAGGGCGTAAACGTAATTGAGATGAACTTTTTGCCAGATGTCTACGTGCAGTGCGAAGTCTGTAAAGGGGCCCGCTATAACCGTGAGACGCTGCAGGTGAAGTACAAGAGCAAAACTATTTCGGACGTACTCAACATGACGGCGGAAGAAGCGCTGGGCTTCTTTGAAAATATTCCCAAAGCGGCCGCACGGCTGCAGACAATGGTGGATGTCGGGCTTGGCTACATTCGGCTGGGTCAGACCGCGCCAACGCTCTCAGGCGGCGAAGCCCAGCGGATGAAGCTGGCTTCTGAGCTGGCGCGTCGCTCCACCGGTAAAACGCTCTATCTGATTGACGAGCCAACCACCGGCCTCTCGTTTTACGACGTGCACAAGCTGCTCGACGTGGTGCAGCGTCTGGTAGATAAGGGCAACTCAGTAATTATGATTGAGCACAATCTGGATGTGATTCGCTGCGCTGACTGGGTGATTGATCTGGGGCCAGAAGGCGGCGATCGCGGCGGCGAAGTGATTGCCACCGGAACGCCGGAAGCAGTGGCGCTGAATGAGCACTCTCATACCGGCAAATATCTGCAGCAGGTGCTGGCGCAGCATCCGCCGGCATCAGCGGCGTCGCGGGCGAAGTAGCGACCGGCGGCGCCACCGCAATTACCACGGGGGCAGCGGCCAGTTCTACAGCAGCGAGCCAGAGCGACATTGAAAGCTTAGTCATGGTCATCTTTGAAAATGCACTGCTTTGACCATAAAAAACTTGATTTGTAGGGGCGACTAACGCCGCTTAGCTGCTTTAGTTAGCACCGCCCTGCTGCCGCGCTATCCTAATAACCGTCCCCTCTCGCGCACTTTCAACCACCATGACTCATCACATTGTCATCCTCGGCGGTGGCTTCGGCGGCCTCTATACGGCGTTGGCGCTCAGCCGGCTGCCCTGGGAGAAAAGCGACCAGCCTGACATTACGCTCGTCGATCAGCGCGATCGCTTTTTGTTTGCGCCGCTGCTGTATGAGCTGGTGACGGGCGAGCTGCAAACCTGGGAGATTGCGCCGCCCTATGAAGAACTTTTGATCAACACGGGCATTAAATTTCGCCAGAGCGAGGTAGAAGCCATTGACCTAGCAGCGCGAACGGTCACCCTGCAGGCAGGGGCAGAACTGAACTACGACAACCTCGTGCTGGCGCTCGGTGGCGAAACACCGATGGATATGGCCCCAGGCGTTGAGGAGCACGCGATCGCGTTTCGTACGCTAGAAGATGCCTACCGCCTGAAAGAAAAGCTGCGGCAGCTAGAAAATGCCAACGCCGACAAGGTGCGCGTCGCCATCGTAGGCGGCGGCTACAGCGGCGTGGAGATTGCCTGCAAGCTAGCTGAGCGGCTGGGCAATCGCGGCCGCATTCGGATTGTTGAACGGGCCACGGAAATTTTGCAAAATTCGCCTGAGTTTAACCAGAAGGCGGCGCAAAAGGCGCTCTCAGATAAAGGCGTCTGGATTGACTATGAAACGACGGTCACCGAGGTCACAGCCGATACCCTCTCCCTGAGCTATAAAGATCAGGTGGATACGCTGCCGGTCGATATTGTGCTTTGGACCGTTGGCAATCGCGTTAATCCGGTGGTAACCGCGCTGCCAGTGCCGCAGAATCAGCGACAGCAGCTGCAGGTAGCGCCCACGCTGCAGGTTGTCGAGCATCCTGAGCTGTTTGCGCTGGGCGACCTGGCCGAAGGTACTGACGTAGACGGCAATCGCGTTCCGACAACCGCTCAAGCAGCCCTCCAGCAGGCCGACTACGCCGCTTGGAATATTTGGGCGGCACTGACGGGCCGACCGCTGCTGCCGTTCCGCTATCAGCATTTAGGTGAAATAATGACGCTGGGTACGAACAATGCCACTCTGGCTGGGCTGGGCGTCAAGCTTGAGGGGCCGGCGGCTCATCTGATGCGTCGGCTCACCTATCTCTATCGGATGCCAACCTTAGAGCACCAGCTGCGAGTAGGGCTAAACTGGATCACTCAGCCCGTTCGCGATCTGCTGTCGGCTTCATAGGAGGGCCTATGTCAACTGTTCGAGCAAGCAGCCCGTCGAAACCCAAAGTCATTTTTTTAGACGCCGTGGGCACGCTGTTTGGCATCAAAGGCAGCGTTGGCAGCGTCTATGCCGATCAGGCAGCGCAGTTTAGCGTTTCAGCCGATAGCGATCAGCTCGATCGGGCCTTCTATAAAAGTTTCAAAGCAGCCAGTCCTATGGCCTTTCCCAAAGCCACACCAACCGAGGTGCCGCATTTAGAATATCTTTGGTGGAAAAAGATTGCGGCTCAAACCTTTGAGCGAGCTGGCGTGATGGCTCAGTTTGCTGATTTTGAGCGCTTTTTTTCACAGGTTTATCACCAGTTCTCCACGGCAGCGCCCTGGGTTCTCTATCCAGACACGCTGACGTCGCTGACGCGCTGGCAGCGACTGGGCATTGAGCTTGGGGTGATTTCCAACTTCGATTCACGGCTCTATTCGGTACTCGAGGCGCTGGGGCTGAGCAGCTATTTTCAATCCGTGACGATTTCAGCTGAGGTAGGGGCGGCTAAACCCGATCGCGCCATGTTTGCCACTGCGCTGCAGAAGCATAGTGCGTCAGCCGGTCAGGCCTGGCACGTGGGCGACAGCTATCGCGAAGATTTTCAAGCCGCACAGACTGCTGGGCTCTTTGGCATCTGGCTGAGGCGCTAAGGCCCGTCTACCCGTGAATTCTCTATACTTTGCATAGCCTGTACGTTGCTTAGCGGCCCATCTTTCTGTAATGTGCACAGTACCCCTGGGCGATCGCATGCACTTAATCGCAGCACTTAGGCGCTTAGCCAGTCAGTTTGGGCATCTTGCTAACGGGGCTACTGCAGTATAGAACATGGCTATTTTCGCGTTACGGCTGTTGAGAGGTTTGAGCGGTGTGGGCTTTGGCTGGGCAACGCTGACCTTGGGTCTACCCGTGGCGTTTGCACAACCGGCCGAGCCGCCGATTCGGCCGGTTGGACCCGAGCCGCCAAACGAACTGCCCGACGAGCCGCTGCCGCTGCTGCCGCCCCCCGATCAGCTGATTCCTTCACTCTCGCTGCCAACGCCACCAACCGTGCCTGCTAACCCCGACGAGCAGGCAACTTTTTATATTGCAGGCGTCGACATTGTTGGCAACACGGCGCTCGCGGATGACGAGTTTGCCGATCTAGTTGCGCCCTATGTGGGCCAGCAAATCTCATTTAGCGATCTGCTAGCGCTGCGCACTGCCATTACCGATCGCTACGTTGAGCGCGGATTTGTCACATCCGGTGCGTTCATTCCACCGCAGACGGTGGAAGCCGATATTGTCAAAATTCAGGTGATTGAAGGCGAGATTGAGGAGATCGTCGTTCGCGGTCAGCATCGCCTCAGCGAAGCCTACGTGCGCAGTCGGATTGGGCTATCGGCACAGCCCCCGATCAACGTCGATACCCTTCTGGCTGGGCTACAGCGCCTGCAGAACGATCCGCTGATTGAGACTATTTCCGCTGATCTGCAGGCCGGCGTGCGACCGGGTACCAGTCTGCTAGTGATTGATATCACTGAGGCCGATTCGCTAGCGGTGGCCACCGAGGTTAGCAACAGCCGATCGCCAAATATCGGCGGCGCCGAGCGGCAGTTTAGCATCTCAGAAGGTAATTTACTGGGCCTCGGCGATCGGCTAGCGCTGGACTATAGCAACACCGACGGCAGCAATGGACTTGATTTGAGCTACACGCTACCCGTCAGCCCCAACAACGACTCGCTACGCTTTAGCGCCGGGCTGTCCCATAGCGAAGTGATTGATTCTATTTTTTCGGTTTTAGAAATTTCTTCGGACAGCCACTACTACGAGCTATCGTATCGCCATCCGCTGATAGAATCGCCAACAGAAGAGCTGGCGATGGGGCTAACGCTGTCTTATCAAGAAAGTCAGACGCGGCTGGGCATCGATGATATTGGGCCGTTTCCCCTCTCGCCAGGAGCGAATAGCGACGGCATCACCCGCGTGTCAACGCTGCGCTTTTTTCAAGAATGGACAGAGCGCAGCCCGAAGCACGTGCTGGCTTTGCGATCGCAGTTCAATCTCGGCGTTGACTGGTTTGGTGCGACCGACAACGACTCAGCCCCCGACAGCGAGTTCTTCGCCTGGCGCGGCCAGGGTCAGTGGGTACAGCTGATTGGCAGAGACACGCTATTTTTCTTGAAAGGAAGCGCGCAGCTAGCAGCGGACGATTTGCTCTCTCAAGAAGCCTTTGGGCTAGGCGGACATAGCAGCGTACGCGGCTATCGACAGGATGCGCTACTGCGCGACAACGGCGCAGCGCTATCGGCTGAGCTGCGGCTGCCGGTGGCTCGCGTGCCAGAAATGGAAGGACTTTTGCAGGTAACCCCGTTTGTCGATGTGGGCGCAGCCTGGAACTATCGCGATGACCCACCCGGCCCCAATGTCTTAGCAGGGTTGGGGTTGGGGCTGCTGTGGCAGCAGGGCGACCGCTTTTCAGCTCGGCTAGACTGGGGCATTCCGCTTGTCGATCTGCCAGATGATGGCAGCGACAGTTGGCAAGACAACGGCCTCTATTTTTCAATTCAATTCACGCCTTTCTAAAGCGCTCAATCACAGCGATTTGATAAAAGTTTCATCAAGCACCACCGTGCCTGCTCGGAGAGAGGGCAGCGGCCCCTGCGTAGGATTACGCTCTGTAATAGGCCAGCAGGTTGCTTAAGATGGGCGCAATCTGTATCAAGTTGCTCCAACCTCAACTCTTATGAAAGCGACAAGACTGTTCACCCTGAGTCTGACGGCTGCCACCGGCATCTGGCTAGGCGGTTCTGCAGCCAGCCACAGCGTAGAATTTAGGCCGCCCGCCGACGAGCCGGCTCCTCGCCATGCGTCAGGCGGTGCCTCGCGGGGCAACGCCTGTCCGCAAAGCGGCGCTACTGACACACCGGCGGCGATGCTGCCGTTCAGCGCCTTTGGTAAGACGCTGCTGCCTCATCCTACGCTGCTGTTCTATCTGCCAGACACCAGCGCAGACGGCGCTATCTTTACCCTCAAAGATGAGAACAATACGCTGATTTACTCTACTGAAATCGCCCTGAGCGAAGAAACGGGCGTTGTCGCATGGACGGTGCCTGAAGCCGCCCCAGCGCTTGAGCTCAATCAGTCCTACCAGTGGTTCATGGTATTCCAATGTGACGGGCGCCTCTTTCCCGATAGCAGCTACATCAGCGGCCGGATACAGCGAACCACCACTGAACCGCAGGCTGACTCAGCGGTTGCCACCCAGCTAGAGAAGGCAGCGGCCTTGAGCACCGCTGGCATTTGGTATGACGGTGCCGCAACGCTAGCCAAGCTCCATCAGGAGCAGCCTCAAAATAGCGACATTGCCCATCACTGGGAGACCCTGCTGCAGAGCGTCGGATTAGAAGCGTTCGCGACGCTCCCAGTCATCGAGATTGAGCCGTGAGGCCAAGGCGCAGCGCCTAACCACGTGGGCTGTGGGTGCCTCTGACTAGGCTGCCGATACACGCATAGGCGCTCGCAAGCGGCCCTTGTAAAGACCCTGTAAAATTTTGATGCTGCAGGCTGGGCTTACCGTGTTTAGACAGGCAGGTTTCCCAGCGGTTGCGCCCATAAAACCTCCGTAGTTTACTTGGCACTTAGACGCACTGCTGCTGACCTAGGTTGAACCGTCACAAGGCCAAAGCGCGCCTCAAGCGCGCCTATGGTCGTTTCGGCCTGCAATTTATTATGATTTAGAGAAACAAGTGGCCTAGTTTAAATCCTAGTCAGGCATAAACTGCACTATTCTTAAACTGAACTGTTCAACCCAAGTAACCAAGTCTGCGGCTGTGTCAGAAAAGCAACAAAACCCCTGGATTGAAGGATTACAAACAATTGGTCTGAGCGTGGTGCTGGCATTAGGGATCCGGCAGTTTGTGGCAGAGGCGCGCTACATTCCCTCTGGCTCGATGGAGCCTACGCTGCAAATTAACGACCGGCTCGTGGTTGAAAAAATCAGCTACCACTTTAATCCGCCCGAGCGAGGCGACATCGTTGTCTTCTGGCCGCCCGAGGCGCTGTTCCCGGCAGGCAAGCGCCGCGATGCCTTTATTAAGCGAGTGATTGGGCTACCAGGCGATACGGTTGAGGTGACTGACGGTACCGTATTTGTGAACAATGAGGCGCTAGATGAAAGCTACATCAAGGCGCCGCCCGAATATCAGTGGGGCCCGGAGCAGGTGCCCGAAGATGAATACTTGGTACTCGGTGACAATCGCAATAGCAGCTACGATAGCCATGCCTGGGGGTTTGTGCCGCGCGATCACATCATTGGCCGTGCCGTGGTTCGCTTCTGGCCGCCCAGCCGTCTAGGCGGTCTAGAGTAGCTCTGGCAGCCAAACCTGCTCTACTTTGCCCTGCAGCTTTTGATGTAGCCAAGGCGTATTCGCGGCCGGCGATCGCAGCTGCTCAGAGGTCACCGTCCACTCGGCTGCTGGGTTAAAAAGGAGCATCTCAGCTGGTTGATTGACGCTCACGCTGGGCGGCTCTAGCCGTAGGCAGCGAGCCGGCTGCAGACTGAGGTAGCGCCAGAGCTGTAGCGGGCTCCAGCGCCGTGTCTCAACCAGCGTCTGCCAAAGCAGCGGCAGCGCCAGCGCCAGCCCTAGCGCACCGGCCGGCGCGCTGCTAAACGCAACTGTCTTTTCTTCGTAGGTATAGGCCCGATGGTCGACCGCGATCGCATCGAGCGTGCTGTCTTCTAACCCGGCAATGAGCGCGGCGCGATCGGCAGGCGTCCCTAGCGGCGGGTCAAAGCGCAGCTGCGGGTCGTAGCTGGCCAAATCGCGCGTACTCAAGAGCAGGTGGTGCCAGGTGACGCTAGCCGTAATCGGCAGCCCCTGAGCTTTAGCCTGACGAACCAAGTCAACACCGCGCGCCGTTGAAAGGCGCATAATATGTACCGGCCTGCCTAGGCTAGCAACGCATTCCAAGAGCGCTGCCAGTGCCGCTGTTTCAGCTATCGCTGGCACCCCCGGCAGCCCCAAACGTAGTGAATCTTCCCCTTCTCGAGCGGCCCCCTCTGCCGTCAGTGCGCGATCGCATGGCCACAGTGCCACCGGTCGCTCGAGCGACTGGGCATATTCCAGCAGCCGCTGCAGCAGCACCGGATTAGCAATCGGTTGACCGTCGCTAAAGCCAACAGCGCCAGCGGCTGAGAGCTCTGCCAGTTCGCAAAGCCGCTGACCCTGCGCGCCCAGCGTGAGACAGCCCCAGGGCAGCAGCCGAGGCGCGCGCGATCGCGGCTGGCTAAGCTGAGCGATCTGCGCTGGATGATCTAGCGGCGGTAGCGTCGTTGGCAAGAGGCCAACGCGAGTAAAGCCTCCGGCTAGGGCCGCCTGGCACAGATCGGCTAAGGTTTCTCGCGACTCATGCCCAGGCTCGCTGCTGTGGCTGTAGAGATCGATTAATCCAGGACCTAAGATCCAACCTTCTGCCTCAATCGTAGCGATCTCAGTGACCGTTTCAATCGCGCGGTGCCAGGCAGCCGGCTCGAGCTCAGAGGCAATGGCGGCAATGCGACCATTAGTGAGCAAAACATCGGTTAAACTATCGGTCTGCGTCAGCGGATTAATCAGCCGTACTTGCCGAATTAACGTTCCCATTCTTGATCGGCGCTGGCTTAAAGCGCACCGGCAGCCGTCATATCAAAAATGCTGCCAGAAAGATGGGTCGTGAGGTTGGCTGCGCTCAGCATGGGCAGGCTATTGACGCCATCTGGATAGTCAATCACGCTGACGGCCCCGTTGCCTTGCTTAAACTGCCAAAAGGCGTCTGACCCCAGCCCGCTAACGTGACAGAGAATTGCTTTGTTGATAGCATCGTGGGCCACGACTAGAACGGTTTGGGGCGTATCGCGATGGCTGTAGCGCTCAACCAGCTGCTGCCAGGCCGCAATCGCGCGTTCCCAGACCTGCTGTAAGTTTTCGCCTTCAGGCATCTGTACGGTCTCGGGCGCAGACTGCCACTGTGCCAGCATGCCTGGATAGTCTGCCTCAATCTCATGCTCAAACTTACCTTCCCAGAGCCCGTGGCTGATCTCCCACAGCGCCTCTGAAAGCCCTAGCGAAACCTCAGGATGATACATCAAGATTTTTTCAGCTGTTTCTTTAGGCCGCAGCATAGAGCTGCTGGCCGCCGCGTGGATCGGCGTTGAGCGCAGAAACTCGGCCGCCTGAGCAGCCTGCGTCCGACCGTTATCATTCAGCGGTACGTCAATCTGTCCCTGAAAGCGCTTTTCTCGGTTCCACTCTGTTTCGCCATGCCGCACGAGCAGCAGTCGCGGTCCTTTGAAGCCGGTGCGCAGCGGCGGCAGCGGCTGACCCGTATGGGCAGTAAGGTTCAGAGACTCGAGCTGAGCTGGCCGATCAGCAGCTGTAAAGTTTAGAACGCTGATGCCGCAGTTGGCTTGATATAGCCGGTTGAGGCCTTCAGGCCCCACACCGATAGCGGAGCCAATCAGGGCCCGGTTAACCGCACTGTGCGCTACTACCAGAAGGGT
>JAAHIA010000130.1 GCA_010671975.1 Leptolyngbya sp. SIO4C1
CGACATATAAAAATGCTCGCACCTTCAAGGCTAGCCCAGCCAAGACGAACCCCAGCCCCAGCAGCAGCCGCTCGCCACCGATCACGCCATGACGGAGGCCGCCGA
This sequence comes from Leptolyngbya sp. SIO4C1, assembly GCA_010671975.1. Classification (GTDB taxonomy): domain Bacteria; phylum Cyanobacteriota; class Cyanobacteriia; order Phormidesmidales; family Phormidesmidaceae; genus SIO4C1. The sequence goes on from JAAHIA010000130.1 coordinate 106, forward strand.
TGACATTTGGCAGGCCATTCGCAGTTTTTGCGCCCTATGAGCCTGTGCCGCTGATTTAATTAGAGATCGCAGCGCTAACTGAAAAAGTTTGAGACAATAAAACCTCACGCTTTGGTAGTTCTCCCGTCATGCTTCCTTTTTTACGCGACGATCTGGCCCAGCTGTCTGCCTATACCCCTCATGCCGGTCAGGCAGAAAAAGCTGTCGTCTTCGATCAGCTCGATACGAATGAAAGCCCGTTCGATCTGCCCGATTTCTTAAAGGCCGCACTAGCAGAGCAGTATCAGCAGGCGGTCGAGGCCAACCGCTATCCAGACGGGGGGCATCTGCGGCTAAAGGAGGCGATTGCCGGCTATGCTGCCGAATCGGCTCAGCTCAGCGAGGTTGCATCAGACTGCGTCTCAGTTGGCAACGGCTCTGACGAGCTGATTCGTTCGCTGCTGATTGCTACCTGTCTCGGCGGGAGTGGGGCAATCCTTACGGCGGCGCCCACTTTTTCGATGTACGGCATTTTGGCCAAGACGCTGGGCATTCCGGTGATGACGATTGACCGCAGCGACGCCACCTTTGCGCTCGATCTAGAAGCGGCCAGCGCTGCCGTGGCCGACTCGCATCCGCCGATTCGCGTCGTGTTTATGGTGCATCCCAATTCACCTACGGCCAATGCCCTGACTGAGGCAGAGCTAACCTGGCTGCGATCGCTGCCTGAGACTGTCCTCGTTGTGGTGGATGAAGCCTATTTCGAATTTTGTCAGCAAACGACCGTAGCAGATGCCCTACAGCGGTCAAACTGGGTCGTTCTTAGAACCTTCTCTAAAGCCTTTCGGCTGGCGGCTCATCGGGTGGGCTATGCCGTGGCGCAGCCGGCCCTGATTGCCGCTCTAGAGAAGGTGCGGCTGCCCTACAACCTGCCTAGCTTTTCGCAAGCGGCAGCGCTGAGCGCGCTGGCTAATCGGACGGCGCTGCTTGAGGCGATTCCGTCGCTGCTGCAGGCTCGCGAGCAGCTCAGTCAGGCGCTGGCTGCTGATTCTCGCTGGCAGGTGTGGCCCAGTCAGGCAAACTTTATCTACGTGCGGCTGAGCCCAGCTGGGCTAGATCGCTTGGGGCTCGAAGATCAAACGGCCGGGCTGGTTCAGATATTTCAAAAGCTGCGATCGCGCGGTACGCTAATTCGTCAAACGGGAGGCGGTTTGCGCATTACTATCGGCACTGCTGAGCAAAATCAGCGCACTCAGCAGAACCTAGCGGCTGTTCTCGACGAGCTGAGCCTGGCCGCTACTGGCTCCAGGTAGGGCCAGAGCGAATTTTTTGAATGGTCTGAGGCAAGACGCCAACCAGGGAGGCGAAGGCCGCATCCGGCACCTGATCAACCGTATCCTGGTCAAAATACGTCTTAAACTGCTCTAAAATCATCTGCGCTCGATCGGTAGAGCGCGGCTTATCGGTGAAATGCTGCGTGAGTCGAATCCACTGCAGACGAGTCTTGAGCGCCTTCTGCTGCTCTTCATGCGAGGTCGGCTTCAGCAGAGACAGGTTGCCCAGCGGAATAATCATGCGGCAATCTTGATCAAATTCTCCGCCCACGGCGGCTCCTGGCCCTGCGAATTCAGCATTGAATTCACGGTAAATGATAATACCGTTTCGGCGGCGGCTGTTGACAACCCAGAGTGTGCCACTACGAAGCTTATCCAACAAAGTATCGACCGCTAATGCTTGGTTCACAGAGGGGTCAGAAACAACATCGTGAGCGTTGAGTCTATCAGTCCACCAGCAGCGAGCCCCGAAAAAAGGCTCAGCGGAGGCAGAAATGTGAGTTTGCGATCGCCTTGGATGAGAAGGCTGACGCCAGCTTACAGGAATACCCGTGATGAAATGACTTAGCGGTTGAGACTGATATTTTGCATCCATTATCTTAGAGGATTCCTCTACGACGGCACTGTCAAGAGCCTAGCTCTTTCAATTTCATCTCAAGATGCAGCGCTAGGCCGTTCAATCGCTGGGTATTTCATTCATTCTTTAGACTCATCAATCTTTATCCTCATACACCCTACACATATCTTTATTTTAGTCAGGAAGGTTTTCTAAAAAATACAGTCAGTCGCAGCCAGCTGCGGTCGGTCGGCCCTATTCTGCCAGCCGTCAGACCTTGAGCGATAGCGACGAGCTGAACTGCCCTTGAATTAGCCGTTGGCTGGCTATCAGCGTTTGCTGTCACTTAGCCCAGCGATTTAGACAGCAGCACTCGAGGAGACGCTAGCCGCAGGAAAGCGCATTGAGCAGATAGCCTGGGGCGATAGTCTAGCTGCTGATAAAGCTGCAGGGCCTGGTCGTTGCTTGCGGCAGCGTGCAAATAGATTGAGGAATAGCCCCAGGTGCGGACGACATCTTCGCACGCCCGCAGCAGCTGACGCGCTGCGCCCCGTCGCCGATAGTTAGCCCGTACGGCTAAGTTGGCAACGTAGGGATGTCTAGCTTGAAACGGCGGCCATAGGGCATAGGCGCGCACCGACAGCTCAACCGTGCCAATAATCTGAGCAGAGGCACTCGAGGCCGCCGCTTCCGCCGCCGGACAAACGGCCACCAGGCAGCAGTACTGGTGAGAACGATTGGCCAGTCGCAGCTTTAGATCTTCTCGAATCCCGATGCGGATTAAGGGATAGACCCACCGATTCAGCTGCGTTTGCGGGTAGAAGCTAGAGACCAAAATTTCGGTCAGCTGTGGCAGATCGGCTGACTTAGCGGTACGAATCTGATGCTGAACCGGGCGGTTGTCCTGATTGATGACAGAAGACATGGTGAAGACAGGGTGCAGAAATAAAATCGGACGGGCACTCTAGGTAGGACATCTCCATAAACAACCATAGACGTATTGTGGCAAAGCCGTCTGCAGGGTGAGTATCAGAAGGCTCAGCAGCTGGGCCAGATGGCGCAGCTCCACATCAGGCTGCATTTCCCGCTTCCCTAGCGCTCACAGACAATGGGTTTCTGGGGAGTTCTCTGGGGGAGCTCTGGGGGGTTCTCTGGCTAGACAAGAGTATGATGCATGGTAGTCCAAACGCACGATCGTTGGCAAAGTCTATCTAGGCCTAAAATTCTGGTGGTTGATGATGAGCCAGATAACCTAGATCTGTTATGTCGTACGTTTCATCGCGACTTTGAGGTCCTACAAGCCGAAAGCGGGCAGGCTGCGCTGAAGCAGCTCAGCGCCTGCAGCGATATCGCGGTGATCATTTCCGATCAGCGCATGCCGGGGATGAGCGGCACTGCCTTACTGCAGCTGTCAGCTGAGCGCTATCCCCACACCATGCGGATTATGCTCACCGGCTATACCGATGTTGAAGATCTCGTAGAGGCAATCAATCAGGGTAAAGTCTTCAAATATGTGACGAAGCCCTGGCAGGAGGCTGATCTCAAGGCGGTCGTCTATCAGGCGGTAGAAACTTACCACGTACTTGAAGCGCGCACGCGGGACCTAAACCGGCTGCTGCGACAGGAAACGTTGATTAGCACGATCACTCAGGCCGTTCACCGCAGCCTCGATCCCCAAGAAATCTTTACCACAATCACCTATCAGCTCGGCGCTGCGCTGCAGGCTGACGGCTGCGCGCTTTCGCTATGGACCGAAGACAGCCAGCTGGTGCAGTGCGCAGGGCTTTACGATGCAGCCCGCGACGGGAGATCTGATGAGGCCCACGCGCCGGCCGCAGCGCAGTCGCAGGTGCCAATTGCTAAAAATCCAATCCTACAGGCGCTGTCGGCAACCCGAGCGCCGGTCCCAATCAATAACCTTGACGACTGGCCAGCCATAGCGGCCCACGACCTACCGCTGCGATCTCCGGCCAAGGCGCTGCTGGCTGTCCCACTCATATCAGAGGAAAATATTATCGGCAGCATTACGCTGTGGCAAACTAGCCGCTCGCGCCGCTGGCTGTCCGAGGAGATCGATCTAGTTCAAACCGTAGCCCGTCAGGCGGCGATCGCAGTTCAGCAGGCTCGTCTCTACCAGACGACCCGCCAGCAAGCAGAGCAGCTGCTCGCCCTCAATCGGCAAAAGACGACGTTCTTTCAAAATATTTCGCACGAGCTGCGCACGCCGCTAACGCTAACAATAGGGCCGCTAGAATCGGCGGTGGCTGAGCATCGGGGGCTGAGCTACGAGCAATCAGCCGTTGCCTTAGGCCAGTCGCGCCGCCTGCTGCGGCTGGTAAATCAGCTGCTCGATCTGCAGCGGCTAGACGCTGGCCCCGTGCAGGCAACCTTTCGTCCCTGTTGCTTAGCAGACTTTGTCAAGGATATTGCCAGCGCCTTCGAGGCCTACTGCGATCGCAAAAATCTGCGCTTGACCGCTCAGATTGACGACTGCCCGACGGTCTACTTAGACCTAGAAAAATTTGACAAGGTTCTTTACAACCTGCTTTCCAACGCCATGAAATTTACCCCGGCCGGCGGAGCCATTCAGCTGCAGCTAACGGCCAATGAGCAGTGCTGCTACCTGCGGGTAAGCGATACCGGCATCGGCATTCGAGAAGACCAGATACCGCATTTGTTTGAGCGCTTTCGCCAGGCAGACGGCTCGGCTAGCCGCTGCTATGAAGGCACTGGCCTAGGGCTAGCGCTGACCAAAGAGCTGGTCGAACTGCACGGTGGCAGCATTGCGGTTCAGTCTACCTATGGCCGGGGGACAACCGTTACCATCGCGCTGCCAATCGGCAGCGCTCATCTGCCGCCCGAGCGCGTAGTCGCTGACTCAGCCCCCTTAGAACAGGCCAGAGCCGCCGTTGAGCTAGCAGACATAGCGCTTGAATCAGCGCTGGCGACTGCGCTGCCCCCGGCTAACAGCCCCGAGGCCGGTGCTGACGCTAGCGCCAGTATTTTAGTGGTGGATGACAGTGCAGAGCTGCGCGCCTATGTGGCCGATATCCTGCAGCAGCAAGGCTATCGGGTGCAGACGGCACCAAACGGCGCCGTGGGCCTGATGCTGGCCGCCAGTCAGCGGCCAGCGCTAATTGTGACCGATCTGATGATGCCGCAGGTTTCTGGGCTAGAGCTGATTCAGCGCATCCGTCAAGATCACCAGCTGCGGAGCATTCCAATTATTTTACTGACGGCTAAGGCCGATGATGATGCCCGTCTAGAAGGCGTAGAACAAGGGGCTGATGCCTACCTGTCAAAGCCGTTCAATCAGCGAGAGCTGCTAGCTGAAGTCCGCAATCTGCTAGCCCTTAAAGTCAGCGAGCACCGCGTCACTGAGCTCAACCGCTATCTAACAGAGTCAGTGCTGCAGCGCTTTTTACCCCCAGCGCTGGTCAGCAAAGCCGCTCAGGGGCAGCTGCAGCTCAATTTGCGTCCTGAGCCTCGGCTGGTGACTATCCTATTTAGCGACATTGTTGGCTTTACTCAGCTGTCCAATACGCTGCGATCGCGCCGAGTGGCCCAGCTGCTGAACGAGTATCTTGCCGCCATGACCCGGATCATCTTTGCCAATGGCGGCACCGTCGACAAGTTTATGGGCGATGCGGTGCTCGCCCTGTTTGGGGCACCAGAAACTTTGTCGCCCAATGAGCAGGTGCGCCGCGCCATTGCCGCCGCTCGCCAGATGTCTCAGGCCCTATCGCTGCTCAATCAGCAATGGGCGGAGCAGGGCATCGCGCCAGTGCAGTTTCGCTGCGGCATTCACCAAGGCACAGCGGTTGTAGGTATGTTTGGCAGCGCTGAACGGGCCGACTACACAGCGATTGGCCCAAGCGTCAATATTGCCTCGCGCATTCAAGCTGCCGCCGAGAGCAATAGTATCTTGGTGTCTGCTGCGGTAGCCGACTATCTAGAAGAAACTGAAATTGTTAAATTTAGCCCGCTCCAGCTCAAAGGCATTGATGAAACCGTGCTGACTTTCAATGTCAAAACTCAGCCGGATGAAACGGTTCAGCCGTTGCCAAACTCGCCTTTGATAACGGCGCTCTAGCCCAGCTGTCGGAGCGTGAATAAGTCTTAATCCAAAGTGCTAGGGTTGAGGTGTCCTGCTTGTGATCGCCCGGTGGCCCCAAACTCCTCAGCACTGAACTGGCAGCATCGAGATCCGCCCAACCTCTGGCCGGTGCTGGGGGGGCTATCGCTGCTGCTGCATCTCGGCGTATTGGGCCTAGCGATGCCGCTTGTTTTGCGTCTGATGCCATCTCCAGCCAGCGTAGCCCCCGCTGCCCCCGTCCCTATCGAGCTCATTGCGACCGAGCAGTCTGCTGCTGAGACCCCTGCAGCCCCGGCTGCGACTGCCGCAGATGCCAGCGTCAGCCCGGCTGAGCCGGCAGCCCAGCCTCAACCGGCAGCGCCAGCGACGTCGTCGGTATCTTTCTCAGCCTCCCCCCCTACGGTCTCCCCCCCGGCGGGCCGCGATCGCGCAGCCGACTCTGAACCTGCTAACCGCTCTAATTCCCCCGCCGCTGTCGAGCGTAAAGCCGCTAGTACTAGAGCCGATCAGGCCTCTGCGCCAGTTCAGCCCGATACGGTTTCCTCCAACGCGGCTCCCCCTAATACGGCTCCCCCTGATACGACTCTCCCTGATACGGCGCGCCCCGAGCTGCCAGCGACCTCCCCTGAGCCACCCGCTACCGTCCCAGAAGAGGCAGCCGCACCTACTTCTCCTGCTGCCGCTGAGCCTGGCTTACAGACCGCGCCGACGGCGGCGGCTGAGCCATCTGAACCGTCTGAAAATCTTGCTACGAGTGGACCTGAGACGCTACCCGTCAGCGGCGAGCCGCTGCCTGCACCGGAACCTGTCCCAGAAACGGTTGCCGATCGCGGCGCTGAGGCCGCCAGTGAGCCGGTTGCGCAGGCATTCTTTGTCAGCTATCAGGGCATTGCCTTAGCGCCTAACGCGCAGGACTTTTTAGACAGCGATCCGCAGCTGGTAGACATGGCCGGTGACTCCATCGCTGTCACGCCTCGAAACTATGGCTGCACGGCTCCCCTAATTGCCGCACCGCAGCAAGTTGCTGTGCGCATTGAGATTTCAGCGGGCGGTCTGATTGATACCTATGAGCAGCCTGACGACTCTGCCTTTGAAGCGTTTGCTAAATGCCTAATTCCTGAAGTTGGGTTTCGCTTCGAGCCGCCTCAGCAGGGGGGGGCACCTGTGGCAACCGACGCCTACATCCTGACGGTAGAAATCAGCCCTGCCAATCCGCGCTGAGGCCGGCCTCTAGCCAATCGCAGCTTCTGCTAGAAATTGTGCTACCCTAGCAGAGGCTCATGCGGGTGTAGTTTAGTGGTAAAACCTTAGCCTTCCAAGCTAATGATGGGGGTTCGATTCCCCCCACCCGCTTTAGTTCTGCACCATGTTCGCGCGCTGTTGAAGCTGCTAAAGATACCAGCTCAGCCGGGGCGGCGTCGTTTCTGCCAGAATTTGACCGCGCGAGATCACCGCTTTAACAGTGGCGCGATCGCGAATGGCTGCCTGGGGGCTCTCAGCATCTAGCACGATCAAATTGGCTGGTTTGCCCACCTCGATACCGTAGCCGTCGGCAATATTCAGCGTTTTGGCTCCCTGCGTGGTGATCATGTCGTAGCAGGCCTGAATTTCGTCTTGGCCGGTCATCTGACAGACATGCACCGCCATTGAGGCGACATCTAGCATATTGCCGGTGCCCAGGCTGTACCAGGGGTCTTGAATGCAGTCATGCCCAAGACTGACGTTGAGCCCGCTTTGCCAGAGCTCTTTCACCCGGGTCACGCCGCGACGCTTGGGATAGGTATCGGTTCTACCCTGCAGCGTAATGTTGATTAGCGGGTTGGCGATGAAGTTAATCTGCGACCGTCGCAGCAGCCCCATTAGCTTGAGCGCATAGGCATTGTTATAGGAAGCAAAAGCGGTGGTGTGGCTGGCGGTCACGCGCGACCCTAGGCCGCTGCGCAGGGCGCAGGCGGCGACCACTTCTAAAAATCGAGACTGGTCATCGTCAATTTCATCGCAGTGAATATCAATCAGCCGGTCGTACTGAGTGGCTAAAGCAAAAATGCGCTGCACTGAGCGCACCCCGTCCTCGCGCGTCAGCTCGTAGTGGGGAATGCCGCCAACCACATCGGTCCCCAGGCGCAGCGCCTCTTCTAGCAGATCGGCGCTATCCGGGCTGCCGTAGAGTCCGTCCTGAGGAAAGGCCACTACCTGCAGCGTCATCCAGTCTTTAACCGCTTCTCGCACCGACAGCAGCGCCTTAAGCGCGGTCAGGCTGGCTTCGCTGACGTCGGCATGGGTGCGCACGTACAAAATGCCCTGACTGGCCTGCTGCTTAAGCGCCTGCATAGCCCGCTGGCAGACATCGTCAAAGTCGAGTGCCTGCTTGCGATCGCGCCAGATTTCGATGCCTTCAAATAAGGTGCCGCTCTGATTGACGCGCGGCTGCCCTGCCGTCAGCGCCGAATCTAAATGAATGTGAGATTCAACAAACGGCGGGCTGACTAAGCTGCCAGCCACCTCAATCACGGTGGGCGCACTGAGATCGAGCTGAGGAGCAATGGCCACTATTTTGTCGGCCGCGATCGCAATATCGACCGGGGAAACCTGAGGCGAGTCATCAGGCAGTCGGCAGTGCTTAAGCAGCAAACTAGGAGAGACAGTCGGCATAGCGGTTAAGAATTAGCTAAATCCCGATTAACGGATGGTTTAGTCATAGAAGGATATGAATCAATAGAGATTTATCAGCTTCAGAGATTAGCTAGCAGCTTATAAAAAGAATGATGAAGAAACCTGCTAAATTTAAACAGGCTTAAATACGGTTGAGTATCAAACGTACATTTGTTCTGTAGCCTGTTCGGGCATTTATTTTGATGGCCGCCATAGCGCCATATTAGCTATAGCAGTATCCGCTAATTTAGGCCGACCACGCCATCTTTTTGCTGACTTAATTTCACCGATCTATTGATCTTTATGTTGTAGCAGCTATCACAGGTTCGCTGAATGGAAATCTGTCACCACATCAGCCGTCAGCGCGTCAGACACATTGTCGATAGCTACTGTCTTGCTGGGAGCGAAGCGGCTGCGTTCGCAACCTATTTAGAGTCGCTGCTCGAAGAATACTGGCATCCTCTGATCGAGCTAGCGCTGGTTGAAACCTTAGCTAAAGGCTGGAGCACCGTTCCGCTTGTTAAAGGCATCCCTTTTTTGCAGAAGGTGCATCGGCGGCTCAAGCAGTATCAGCAGTCGCCAATTATCAGCCTGATTACCCCCGATCAGTTTGAGCAAATTACCGGCCTTGATGCGACGCCGATTTTTAGACAGCCTAAGACAGCACCGTCTTTTTCTTTGCCGGCGGTTTTGGAGCCGTCTTAGCCAAGGTAGCTCGAGCTACTACGGCGGCGCCGACCACCTGCAATCCTCCCTGTCTGAGCTCAGTAGCCGCTGCCTGAATAGTAGTGCCGGTGGTGTAGATATCGTCAATCAGCAGCACCGGCCGCTGTCGGCGCGACGGCGACCAGCCGGTGCCTAGCCGAAAGGCGCTGTGCAGGTTTTGCTGGCGCTGAGTCGAGCCTAGCTGATGCTGAGCGACGGTAGTGCGCACGCGCTGCAGTCCCTGCGGCAGGTAGGTCAGACCGGTTAACCGACAAAACGACTGGGCAATCAGCGCCGCCTGGTTGTAGCCTCGCTGCTGTAGACGCTCAGCATGCAGCGGAATCGGCACCACCACGATAGAGCCGTTAGCAGCTGGCTGGCCGACCGACTGCTGCCAGCACTGGGCTAAATAGAGACCTAGCGGCTCGGCTATCTGAGGGCAGGTCTGATATTTAAGCTGATGCAGGGCGCGCTTGAGCGGCCCTTGATAGTGGCCCCAGCTCCACAGTCTGAGCTGAGCCGGTAGCGGCTCACAGGTGCTGGTTGACTGACAGCTGTGCAGCTGCCGGGTGCAGTCAAGGCAGAAAGCCGCGATCGCAGGCCGTTGACAGAGCAGACAGGAGGGCTTCAGGAAGCCAGAGAGTAACCGATCTAGCATGTGATCTGGCATCGTCAGCAAGCTCAGCAGGACAGGCCCTGAGCAAACGCCACCTGCGTGACGCGCCCGTCAGGATAGACCAGAGACATCATATCGCTGCCGCTAGAAACCGCTGGCTTTAGAACCGAACGCTGAGGTTTCAATCTAGAACGCTGTGCCAGTAAATCGGTGCTGGGGCGTTGAAGATAGGACTTTAATTCCTTGGTAGATTGCATTGTAGTGACCTTATCGATTAACTGCGCGATTCACCGCACCCTGCTCTATTCTTTCGGATCCCAGAGTTAAATCGTGAGAGTAGAAATATCGATTCTCCTTTATTAGATTCAACAATTTTTATTTAAAAAGCTGTGAGCAAGCGCACATCGGAGTTAGGTTTCTATCACTGAGCGCTGCAAATCGAGTCATATCAAAAGGAGTTGCGGTTTCTTTAAATACGCTAAAAAGGAATTGGCCGTAACTTATAGCTGCTTTATATCAGTGCTCATCTTACCGGCAATTTTGCTCAAGACCGCACTCGGCTAATTTACAGAGCAACTTAAGCGATTTGGCCGAAATAAAATGCCATCTAGAGGCTCAGGCGAATCAGCAATCGGCGCGATCATAAATTCCAAGGGACTATTCCCTCAGCTCAGAACTGCTTGAGAAATACTTTGGCGTCGGTTAAGAACACGTTACAATCTACTCGAAACTGAGCGAGTAAGAGGACATACCCTTGAAGACCCGCGTTATTGTTGTTCGTCACGGTCAAAGTACATTTAACGTCAAGCGAATCATTCAAGGGCACCACGATGAGTCCGTCCTGACTGATACAGGCGAGCAGCAGGCGCGCCAGGTGGGTGAAGTCCTCAGCGGTATCACCTTTGATGCCGCCTATAGCAGCCCTTTTAAGCGGTGCGTCGCGCCCGCTTAAAAGGGCTGCTATAGGCGGCATCAAAGGTGAT
>JAAHIA010000131.1 GCA_010671975.1 Leptolyngbya sp. SIO4C1
AGTGATATTTTGGGATTCATATCTGGTTTGGGCCTTAGTTGGAGCTGAAGCTTTGAATTTCGCTGAAATTGGATTAGGCGTTTGGCACAGAGCATATAAATATAAAACAATCGATGCGCAGCGTTTTTTTGCTCTCTCTGCACTCCCTTGGTTTTGCTCTGCGCCGATTGTTCTTGTGTTTTCACTTCTTGGCTTACAAAATCTCTTCCAATACTTTCAACAGCCTCAATCATACGGCACAGTCACCTACATTTTTCTTCTCGCTACCGCCTGCATTCTTTGGGCCACCGGCAAGCGCCGCCATCGTCAAGCCCAAAACCCACTACAGGCGGCATCATCGAAGAGACTTTACGACAATATAAAAGAACATAGGCGAACGACCGAAAACAGAGGACGGAGGAAAGAGGGAGAATAGAAAGCAGTTTTATAACTTTCTCTTATTTTTTGGCTCAACCGGTCGTTAAAATATCAGCATCAGCGCACTATTCTTATGGTTACTCGTCGTCCCCACGTTCCCCAAACCGACCCGCCGCGATCGCCGCGTGAAACGCTGCCGACCATGTATGATCTGCCTAGCGAAGATCCTAATGAGCCCGGTTTGCCTGACGAATATCACGATCTACAGCCTGAGCTGCTGAGCGCTACGCTACATCTCAGTGACTACGGTGCCGATGAGTTCTTTACTGGCACCGATCTCAACCTTTACTACGATATTCGCCATCCCCAGTGGTACAAGCGACCTGACTGGTTTCTAGCGCTGGGCGTACCTCGTCTTTATGACGATCAAGACCTGCGCCTAAGCTACGTCATTTGGCAAGAAGGCGTCAGTCCGTTTATCGCCGTTGAGCTGCTGTCGCCTGGTACCGAGCTAGAAGACCTTGGTCAAACCCAGCGGGTTAAAGGCAAACCGCCTACCAAATGGAACGTATACGAACAGATTTTAAGAATCCCCTACTATGTCGTCTACAATCGCTATACCGATCAGCTGCGCGCCTTTGGCCTCAGGAATGCTCGCTATCAAGAAATTGCTGTTCCCGAGCAAAAGCTGTGGCTGCCTGAGCTAAAGCTAGGCTTAGGCACCTGGCACGGCACTTACAAAGGCATCGAGCGCGACTGGCTACGCTGGTACGACGAAAGCAATCAGTGGATACCCACCGATACCGAAAGTTTAGAGCAAGAGCGCCAGCGAGCCGAGCAGGCCGAAACCCAGCTCGCCGAAGAACGTCGCCAGCGTGAGCAGCTGATGGCTAAGCTACGAGCGCAGGGCATTGACCCAGATACCCTATTGAGCTAGCAGATTATACGTTTCCAAATAGCTCAGCAATATCTGCTGGTGCGGTTCCCCAAGCGGTCGCTCATCGCCGGTTACGGGCGAATATTTTAGGCCGCGATGAATCTCTTCGACGGTACAAAGTCCCTTATCTTGGCCTTCGTTTAGCGCTAGCGCATCGAGCCCTACCGTCAGCGGTCCGTGGAAGAAATGACGAATCACCTTGCCATCATCCCAGCGCTTAAACGGTGCTAGCTGCGGCGGTGTGTAGCCAATCTCTTCCATAAGTTCGCGATAGACGCCAGCTTGCGGCTCTTCACCGGGCTCTATGTGACCACCAAAAAAGGCCCAGTGCCCCGGAAAAATAATCGTCGGAATGTCATCTCGCAGCTGCATCAGAAATTTGCCATTTTGATGCAGGATTGCGATCGCAACCTCCGCCTTATGCTGCTGATTCATGAGGTATCTCCGCGCGTCCCGCTTAGGATACCCCATCCCTTAGCTTTCAGCCTGTTGCTCACATAGCCGACTATCGCCTTCTCCCGGTGTCACCACGCCGCAGCTGACCCATTCTCCCGCTGGCGTTCTGCCTGGACGAAACACCAGCAGCGCCTCTGCCCCCGAGGCCGTACCGTGCCGCACCAGCAGTGACGAGTCCCAATATTGCACGCCGGTAATGCTGTTGAGCGGATAGCTAGAAAACTCATTGGGAAAGACCTGCTCACCCGGCACCTGCACCCGATAGAGCGCATAGCTGCCCACCCCTTGCGGATCGACCACAAAGATGGCCGACTGCTGCGTTTCAACGCATTCTTCTAGCAGCACCGGCACGGCTACGTTGCCGGTTTGCGCATCCACCGCTGGCGTGCCAATAATGCGTCGTGCCGTGAACGTCTTTTGCGGCACCTGCGTCAGCGTCTGGCAGTCTAGCGCATCCAGTAGCGCAATATTCCAGCCATCGACATCGATCGTGTTCGACTCTCCGTTCGGCCAGCTCAGCCGCAGCTGTTCTCCTTCATCCAAAACATCAGCGGTTGGGATGCCCAGTGATGACCCTGGCTGATCAGGGCCGCCGATGCCGCCATCGGCAAGCTCGCTCGGCCGCCGCCCGGTTTCAATATCAAAGCAGTTGAAGCCAATCGACTCGGCCACGCCCGCATTGTACGGTCCTAGCTTGACGGTCAGCTGATAGCGCTCAAACTCACGAAACGGCCAGCTCTCGGAGTTATCACACACCGCGTCATCACACACGCAAGCAAAAATCGGAATTTCTGGATAGGGGTCGCGCCACTCGCCAATAATCTGTCCTAGGTCAACGTCTTCGCCAATCGCATAGCGCGCCGTCGGCTTCAGCGGTGCTTCTTGGGCCGTTGCCGGCTGAGTCAGGCTGATGATGAGGCTGTTGCTAAGGAGTAGGAGAAGTTGCCAGGGCGCGGGTTTGTGCATAGGGAAGGGTGGGGAAGGTGATTTCTGGATAGTTGCTGTTTGAGTCTATTGCTCAGCTTAAGGGTAGGAGGAACCTGCTATGCGATTTTGCAACAACCTGTTGCACAAATGGCTTGCCCTTCGACTCCGCTCAGGACAAGCCTTCTTTTGATAGCTGAGCGCAGTTAAAGCCATTCCCTTATTTTTTCCCTTCGATGTTGCTCAGGATAGGCATGCTCTCTGTGGCTGAGCGCAGTCGAAGCCTCATTCTTTCTGCTTTACCTCGTTCATATACTGTCCATGAATACTCACTAGATACGGCACTGCATAGGTCAGCACGGCTGAAACCCAGCGGCTTTTGTCCATTTTGCCTCTAACTAGCGCTGGGCCATGATTGATGGCGAATAGGGCTGTGCCAACGATGGCGGCGACTTTGAGCGCGGTCTGTGCCTTGTTGGGATTGACAATGCTCTTGAGATAGCCTTGCAGCATTATTCTGCTAGCCAGCGATAGCGATAGGGTTCACCATCCGCGCCCCATAGCTGCTCACCAGCGGCGTCAAAGCCGCGATCCCAGGTGTCCATACCGTCGTCATGTAAGACGACCACATTGGTAATGCTGGCCGCGCCGCGAAAGCTAGCCGGGCAGCCGGCGGCGGGCGTGCTGCCGACATAGCCCAGCACGGATTCGCGCAGCGCTACGGTACAAATTAGCTCACCCAGCGCCGCCGTCGGTACCTGCCGGTCAGCGCGATCGCACAGACCTACCCAGGGCTCGGGCGACTCTGGCTTAAAGCTGCGCGACTCAATTCGCTGATCTTCACCGGGCACAATCTGTAAGAATCGCTGACGGTAGGGCTCAGCCAAATTATTAGACAGCGCCTGCTCCTGATAGAGGTAGATCGAATTTGCCGCATCAGGCGTTGCGTCGGGCACCGTCACCCGGCAGGTGGTCATCCGCACGCTGACGAAGTTAGGGTCGACGGCGGCTTGCTCAGCCGTGGTCATCACGCCTTCGAGGTGAGCGGCGACGGCTTCTGGGCTAAGCTGTGCCTGAGCCGGGGCTGCGATCGCAGTCGTTAATGCAATGAGAACCAAGCGTTGAAATGGATAGAGCATCGTCAGAATCGGTGGGTCTGCTTGTATCGTCTCGCAGGTGCGATCGCGAAAGATAGCAATTGTCACAATCTGAAAACTCAAAATTTAAAACTCAACCCTCAAACAGGTACTCTCGCTCGCACAAAAAACGTTGTCGTATTTTCTCGAGAGTCAGGCTCAGCCAGTAGCGCATCAACCGCTGTCTGATATCGCTGCTGCACCTGCGTAAATTGCTCTGATGACAGCGCTCTGATTTGCGGATGGCCTTTGAAGCTGAGCATCAGACTTTCTCTCAGCTTGGCCGCATCAGCGCGATTGCGGACTGAGAAATTCTCAGGTGAAAGTGAGCGGCTAGAGGCTTCACTCTCTACCTCGATATCGACAAAGCCGGCTAGCGCTAGCAGCTGACGGCAGCGCTCAGCGGTGCCGAGCGGCTCAAGCAGATGCGTCAGGGGGTCTGGTAAGCCAGCGCAGGCGTGCTTATAAATGGCTGAGAGATAGGCATCTTCCTGTGGGCAGGTAAAGGCGACGTAGCCGCCCGGCTTGAGCCAGCGATGCCACTTTTGCAGGCTGGCAAGCACATTCTGAAACAGGACCAGTGCTTCGCAGCAGAACACGGCATCAAACTGATGCTTGGCAAAGTCAATGGTTTCTGCGTTTGCTTCAATCAGCTTAAGGTTTGAGAGCTTCAGAACGGCGATTTTCTCTCTCGCCTGATCCAGCATAGCAGGGGTCAGATCAACCGCGACTACCCGTCCGGTTGGCCCGACACGCTGAGCGGCTGGAATGGCAACGAGTCCCGTGCCGGTCGCGATATCCAAAATAGACTGCCCTGCTGCCAGCGGAACGCTGTCTAAGAGCCGCTGCGCTTTGGCCGGGTGCGTGGTGCCCGGCTCAGTGTCATAGTCAGTTCTGCGGCTGTAGAGCACAATCACCTGCTGGGTGTAGTCATCCACTGGCCGCGCTAGCAGTCGGATATCGGTATAGCCAGGCTTCACCCCCACGTCTCGCCAGCCGTGCTTCTGGTAAAACGCCATGGCGCGCTGGTTAGTTGGGCTGCAGGCCAGCTGCACGCGCTGCAGTCCTCGCTGCTGACAGGTTTGCAGCGCATATTGGTGCAGTCGATCGCCCAAGCCCTGACCGCGCAGCTCAGGAATAAGATAGAACAGATGGATATAGCCTTGGCTAGAAGAGATCTGTCGCATCTCGATCTGGCCAACAATGCTGTCTTCTTTGAAGACATGAACGCAGCCTTCCGGCCATTTCTTAATTTGCTGCTTTAGCCAGTCTAGATAGCACCCGCTGTCGTCTCGCTCAAACCGCTGTGCGCCATCAACAAAGCTGCAGATCATCGCATCGCGCCGAAACTGCATACAGAGGTCGGCATGACGAGAAAGGTCGATAGGCGTAAATGCGATCGCAGCCATCATACACTCGCCCTATTCTGGCAAGAGATAGCCTCATCCTACAGCCCATACAGCCAGATAATCAATGGTGGCGTAATCACAGCCATAATCAGGTTGAGCGGCGTACCAATGCGCAGAAAGTCGCTAAAGCGATAGCCGCCAGGGCCGTAGACCATGGTGTTAGTCTGGTAGCCAATTGGGGTCATGAAGCTGTTAGAGGCGGCAAAGGTCACAACTAACATCAGCGCGTAAGGATTCAAGCTCAGCGCCTCAGCGAGCTTCACCGCCACCGGCAGCAGCAGCACAACGCAGGCATTGTTTGAGAGAATTTCGGTGATGAGTGAAGTAATCACAAACAGCAAGGTCAAAATCCAATAGGCGGGCAGCTGGCCGGCCAGCGTAACCAGGCTATCGGCCAGCCACTGGGTCGCACCTGAGTTTTCCATCGCCACGCCCAGGGGAATCAGGCCGGCTAGCAGAAAAATCACGTCCCAGCGGACGGCCGCATAGAGTTCGCCCGGTCGCAGACAGCCGGTGAGCAGCATCAATACGACGCCGACCCAGGCGCTAACCAAGATGGGCAGCCATTCAAAGGCGGCAACAATAATCACACCGAGCATAATTGCGATCGCAATCCAGGCCTTGTCTCGCCGTAAGATCTCGATCGGCGGCTGCTCGGTCACCAGCAGCCCGGCATTGGTCTGCAGACCCAGTAAACTTTGCTTGGGTCCCTGCACCAGCAGCGTATCGCCAAAGCGCAGCGGCATTTTACCTAAGCGGTCGAGCATCACCGACTCGCCGCGCCGAATGGCGAGCACGGTGGCGTTATAGCGCTGTCGAAACCGGGTTTCTTTCAGCGTTGAGCCAACAATTGAGGCGGTTGGCAGCAGCAGCACCTCGGCCAGCCCTTCTGCTTCAGAGATGACCTTTTGGTCCGGCGGCGTTGCACCAAACTGCACGGCTGGCAAAATCTTGACAGACTTTTCTGCCTGAATCTGCAGCAGGCAGGGCTGAGGGGCGCGCACCAGCAAAATGTCGCCAGCCTGCAGTAGCTTGTCTGCTAGCGGCTGTGAAAAGCGACTCTCTCCCCGAATTAGCTCTAGCACGTCCAGATCAAACTGTCGCTGCAGCTGGCTAGACTGCAGCGTTTGACCAATCAGCCGCGAACCGGGTGGGATGACGATCTCGCTGACGTAGTCTTTGAGGCCGTAGCTTTGCAGCATTTGCGACTGCTGAGCCGAGCGGCGTTCGGGCAACCAGCGGGGCGCAACGAGGGCCAGATAGAGCAGCCCAACTGAGCAGGTGATCACCCCCAGCCGTGTGAACTGAAACAGGCTGAAAGGTTCATAGCCCAGCTGCTCAGACAGGCCGCTAGCCAGCACATTGGTAGAGGTGCCAATCACCGTGATCATGCCGCCCAGCACGGTGATGTAGGAGAGCGGCAGCAGCAGCTTAGAGGGCGAGATTTTCTGACGACGGCACCAGTCTTCAATCACGGGTAAAAAGACCGCGACCACCGCCGTATTGTTAATAAAGCCAGAAATCGGGGCGACAATTGCGCCCATAGTGAAAATTTGCTGGCTAGCGCTGCGGCTACCCCAGCGGTTTAAATAGGTGCTAATTAGCTCGACTACGCCCGTTCGAGCAATGCCCGCACTGAGAATGAACATAGCCAGTACAGTAATCGTGGCGGTGTTGCTAAAGCCAGAGATGCCCTCTTCCGGTGTGACCAGCCCCAGCGTCATCAAAATCACCATGATCATAATCGCAGTGATATCGGCTGGAAACCATTCGCAGACAAAGCAAACCAGGGCAAAAATAACAATACTGAGCGTCAGTGCGACTGTCATTTGAGCACCTCGTCGGCTTGAGCTGCCCTAGAGGGCTGAGCTGACTCCTGACTTAGGCCGAAGGAAACGCTGGCTGCGATCGCAACTAGGCAGCCCAGCGCTAAAGAGATGAAAAAGGGCCAAGGACTGTTTATCCAGCGTTTCACGAGCGTATGCCTCCAATCTCTAAAATCTCATCAGTACATAGCCAGCCGCCACAATCAGCTGGGCGGCCATAACAGGGATGCCATAGCTCAGAAATCGCTGAAATGAGATGCGTTTACCATGCTGTTCGGCAATGCCAGCGGCCACAATGTTGGAAGACGCCCCAACCAAAGTACCGTTGCCGCCGAGCGTAGCGCCAAACATCATGGCATAGAACAGCGGCAGCACCGCTGGTGGAAATTCGCCCGAAAAGCCCGGCACGAGAACTTCAGGCCCAACAAATCCGGCGCTCACTAAATACTGTTTGAGCAGCGGCACCATCGCCACCACGAGCGGAATGTTGGGCACAAAGCTGGAGAGCAAACCCACAAAAAAAACCAGCACGAATGAGCCGATGAGAATGTTCTGACCCAGCAGTCGGGCTAGCATCTCTGAGAGTGCAGCAATCACGTTTGTCTTTTCGAGTCCGCCAATCAGCACAAAGGTGCACATAAAAAAGATCAGGGTGCTCCAATCAACATCTTTGAGAATGTTATTCACCGTATCGAGCTTGCTCTGGTTCGCAATCAGCAGCGCCAGGGCCGCTCCCATTAGGGCCACAGCCGCTGGTGAGATTGGCACCGGCAGCGCTTCACCCACCACAAAAAGCGTTAGCACGAGCACCATGACTAGACCACCGAGCGCTAGAATGCCAGGCCGGTGAAGTTTAGGATGGGGTAGGTGAGTCAGGTCGCTGAGCTGCCAGCGCCAGATCTGCGGAAACAGTATTGGCAGCAATAGCAGAATCACTGCGATCGCCAGCGCTCCACCCAGGCTTAGCCGCTGCAGATAATCGACAAAGCTCAGGTTTACGGCATCTCCCACAATAAAAGTCGCCGGATCGCCAACCAGCGTTAGTAAACCGGCGCTGTTGGCCACAAACACCATCAAAATTAGCAGGGGCACAAAGTCCACGCCGAGTTCTTGAGCGATGGGTGGTATCAGCGGCGCTAGCAGCATGACGGTTGTGGCATTGGGCAGCACCGCACAGATGGACGTGGTAATGGCGACAATCCCTAACATTAGACGCTTGCCCTGCCCTCTCGCCATGATCACCAGCTGGGTGGCTAGGTAGTCAAAGACGCGGGTGGGCTCAAAGGCGCGTACCAGTACCATCACCCCGAAGAAGAGCGCCAGGGTGGGGTAGCTGTTACCGATATACTGCATCGCATCGTTGAGCGTCATCACATGAGTAAACACCAGCACCAGCGCTCCGAGCAGGGCCGCAATGGTGAGATGTAGTCGTTCGGTCATAATGGCCAAAATCACGGTGATAAAGGTGATTGAGGCCACTAACGCCTGCCAGTTTGACATAGCCCACTCTCCTAGCGGATATCGCAAACGTCCTGATGCATTGGGGTTGCCCTATTGAGGTAGTCGACCCGTGAGTCGGGCGACCAGCTTTTCGGCTTCCAGCCAGACAAAAATCAGTGCGCTAAAGCCAATACAGACCAGTAGCTCCGTTGGACTCAGCCAGTACGTGTCAAAGAAGTTTCTCAGCGGCGGCGCGTAGATCAGCAGCAGCTGCAGCACCGTGGTCAGCGTGACGGCCCAAAGTAAGAAAGGGTTAGAGACGGGGTTCAGCTCAATAGTCAGCCGCGTTTGCGATCGCACCGCCCAGGCGTGGCCCATCTGTGCCAGACACAGCGTAGTAAAGACCATAGTTTTCCAGGTGTTAGAGTCGCGCCCGTAGTCCGGCTGATGCGTATGGTGATAGCCCCACAGCATCAGAATGATGGTGACAATGCCCAGCACCAGCCCAACCCGAATCATGTAGAGCCCCAGCCCGCGCGCAAAGATGCTCTCGCGCGGCTGATAGGGCGGGCGCTGCATCACGTTCGGCTCAGCTTTTTCCATGGCGAGTGCCAGCGCCGGTAGACCATCGGTAACAAAGTTCATCCAGAGAATCTGCAAGGGCGTCAGGGGCACCCCAGCCAGCCCCAGCAGCGGCGTCATGGCAATCGTAATCACTTCGCCAATGTTGCTGCCCAGCACATATTTGATGAAGCGGCGAATATTGTCATAGACGATGCGGCCTTCTTCGACCGCTGCCACAATCGACGTAAAGTTATCATCCAGCAGCACCATATCGGCGGCTTCTTTACTGACATCGGTGCCAGTGATGCCCATGGCAATGCCAATATCAGACTGCTTGAGCGCCGGCGCATCGTTAACGCCATCGCCGGTCATCGCCACCACCTGCCGCCGTTTCTGCCAGGCGCGTACAATCTGCAGCTTGTGCTCTGGGGCGACGCGGGCATAGACGCTGATATCGGCAACCTGCTCCATCAGCGCGGGCTGGCTAAGCTGATCCAGGTCGCGACCCGTCACCACGCGATCGCCCGGCTGCAGAATACCGAGGGCGGCTGCGATCGCTTGAGCCGTCAGCGGATGATCGCCGGTAATCATCACCGGGCGAATGCCGGCAGCGCGACAGCGAGCCACCGCCTGCTTTACCTCAGGGCGAGGCGGGTCCATCATGCCAACCAGACCTAGCCAAATCAAGCCCTGCTCAGCTTCGCGCTCAACGGTCTCTGCTCCAGTCATCAGTGGCTTGTAAGCGATGCCTAAGACTCGCAGTCCCTGGCTGGCCAGCTGCTCATTCTGGCCTAAGATTTGGCGCCGCTGCTGCCCCGTGAGCGGAGTCACCGTTTGACCCTGCTGCTGTGTGCAGCTCTCTAAAATGGCCTCCGGTGAGCCTTTGGTGAAGGCCGCGTAGGGCGCTTTCAGCGGCAGCTGGGACTCGGCTAGATTTTGGCAGATCACGCTCATGCGCTTACGCTCAGACGAGAAGGGAAACTCGGCCACCCGAGGCAGCCGCTGCGCCCAGTCTGACTGCGAGTAGCCGGCTTTACCTGCCATCGACAGCAGCGCCCCTTCGGTCGGGTCGCCGAGAATGGCCCAGTCGCCGTTTTCTTTTTGCAAGACGGCATCGTTGCACAGGAGGCTGGCTATTAGTAGTAGCTGTAGCGCCGGCGGCAGCGACTCTAGCGGCTGCTCGGCTCGCTCAAACTGCCCCTGCGGCGTGTAGCCTTCGCCCGTTACCTGAATCTGATCGCCGTCTGTATAGAGGGCCTGCACCACCATTTTGTTCTGCGTCAGCGTGCCGGTTTTGTCAGAGCAGATGGTGGTGACTGAGCCCAGCGTTTCAACCGCTGGCAGCTTGCGAATCAGCGCGTGACGACGCACCATGCGCTGCATTCCCAGCGCTAAGGTCACAGTAATCACGGCCGGCAGGCTCTCGGGCACCACCGCCACCGCCATACTCAAAGACACTTCTAGCAGGTCGGTAAAGCGGTCCCAGCCCAGCGCTAGCCCGCCGCCAATCACGACCAGCGCCACCAGCACCAGCGAGCTACTGACCAGCGTATTGCCGAGCTGCGTCATCCGCTGCTGCAGCGGCGTGGGTTCAGCTTCAACCCCTTGCAGCAGCGTGGCGATATTGCCCAGCTCGGTCTGCATGCCGGTTGCTGTGACCAGCACCTGGGCGCGACCCTG
Source organism: Leptolyngbya sp. SIO4C1 (assembly GCA_010671975.1). Taxonomy (GTDB): domain Bacteria; phylum Cyanobacteriota; class Cyanobacteriia; order Phormidesmidales; family Phormidesmidaceae; genus SIO4C1. The sequence continues at coordinate 10,730 of JAAHIA010000131.1, forward strand.
CAGCACCTCAGTGCCTTGAAAGACCATGTTGGTGCGATCGCCCAGCGGCACGTCGGCTGGCAGCACCTGATCGGCGATTTTGTTGACTGCGACGGCTTCCCCCGTCAGCGCCGATTCCTGGACGAAATCATCGACGGCATCGATGGGCTGCTGGGCGCTGCCGTCTTGCTGCCAAGCAAGGATCGGCGTGCCGAACGGATCGACGACCGACGGCAACTCGCGATGATCATCTT
>JAAHIA010000132.1 GCA_010671975.1 Leptolyngbya sp. SIO4C1
TGCCCTGCCGAGCTAGGTCTGGCGCATATTTGCTATAAAACTTGAAATCAAAAGATTGCGGCTGTGGCTGCAGCAGCCAGACGATATGGCTCCACCAAAAGCCGCGCTCAGACGAATAGGGATCTTTCTCGGTGTCTTCGGTGAAGGCATGATGCTGGCGGTGACCGCCTACCCAAAAAACTGGCCCACCCTGCAGCGCCAGGGCACCCACCGTCGCAAAGCCATACTCTAGCCATCTGGGTACGCGAAAGCTGCGATGACTGAGCAGTCGGTGGTAGCCCAAGCAAATGCCAATGCTGCCGCAGAGCCAGTGCAGCGCCAGCGCAACTCCGAGCGCCTGCCAGGAAAAGAACCAGGGGGCCAGCAGCGCGATCGCATGAAAAGCTGAAAAGAAAACAACGTTCGTCCAGTTAATAGCGCGGCGGCGCATCAGTACAGTCGAGGTCATATAGGCTTCCTTTGAAGAGAAGGTTGACAATGAGAAAGGGTTGAGCAAGACAGGCTGAGCAAGACGGTTTTAAGAGCTGAGCCATCTCTGCCGCCACCTGCTATGGTGAGAGCAAGTGTCGCTTGCATAGGTTAAGCTTAGCAAGTCCTGACGCGGCATGCAAGTGTTACTTGCATTTTATTCATGGCAACTCAATCCACCCGCGAACGGCTGATTCAGTCGGCGCTGGAACTCTTTCTCTCACAGGGCGTGAGCCACACGACTACGCGCCAGATTGCTAACCTAGCTGAGGTTAACGAGGTCACGCTGTTTCGTAACTTTGGCAATAAATATGGCCTGCTGCTGGCAGTCATCCAGGAGGCACCAACGTTTCGCGAGCTAGGGGAAGGGCTGATGCAGCAGGCCGTTCCGGCCGACGATCAGCAGCAGACGCTAAGGCTGTATGCAAGCAATTGCTTGCACGCGCTGGAGCAGGCCCCCGCCTTTGTGCGATCGCTCATTGGTGAAGCTGACCAGTACCCCGAAGAAAATCGGCAGGCGCTGGGGCAGCGACTGGATGAGGCCAGCCGCTACGTAGCGCAGTATCTAGCGCAGGCAGTCCCGCTCGGCCCGTTTTCGCCAGAGAAGCTAGCGGGCTTTTTAGGCGCGCTGCTGATTGGCTACGTGGTGATTGAGTCGGCCAGCGAGCGTCATCACCTTTGGGAGAGCCGGGAGGATTTTTTGGACGGACTCGTCGATCTGCTGCTCAACGGCGCGATTGCCGCAGTTGAGCTGCCGGAGGCTGAGGCAGCCCCAGTACAAGTGCAAGACCTGCCAGCCCCCTGGGTTCAGCAGATTCTGCAGCAGGCAAAGGCGGCTGGGGTGCAAGACTATGCCATTGCCTACGTGATGTTTAGCGCTGGGCTAACGTCGGCGGAGGTGGTACGGCTGGCGCGATCGCAGCATATCAGCGACAAGTCACAGCACACGCTGCAGGTGGGGGCGCGTCAGGTGCCCATCAACCAGTGGATTTTGAATAAGCGCTACGGCTCGTACACCAGCAATCCGCTCACCAAATGGCTGAAAAGCCGCAAAGATGAGCAGCCTTTTTTGTTTATTAGCAGCGAGAGCGGCGCGCTTTCGGCCGCACAGATTCAGCAGCGCTGGCAGAGCTGGACGACGCAGCTAGCCACCACCGGACCGCATCAGGCCAAGCAGACCTGGTGCGTAGAGATGCTGATGCGCGGCATGACCGTTGAGAATTTGAGTATTTTGTCGGGCTGGGAGACTGAGCAGCTGCAGCCCTATGTGCGGCGAGCGCAGGAAAAGGCAGCGCTAGAAGCAGCGCGAGCGCTAGATCAGCGGCAGGGGTAGCGCCGGGTGAACCTAGCGCATGGTGACAAATTCTTCGGCAGAGCTGGGATGAATGCCCACGGTGGCGTCAAAGTTGGCCTTGGTCGCGCCCATCTTGAGAGCGATCGCCACGCCCTGGATGATCTCAGCGGCGCCGTCGCCAACCATGTGTGCGCCCAGTACCTTGTCGGTCTCACGATGGACAATCAGCTTCATCAGCGTTTTCTCGTCTTTATTCGGCAGCGTGTAGTACATCGGCCGAAAGCGCGAGCGATAGACATGCAGATTTTCCTCACCGTACTGCTCGGCAGCTTCGGCTTCAGTGAGACCCACGGTTGCCGCTTCGGGCGTGGTAAAGACCGCCGAGGGCACGTTTTCGTAGCTCATCAGCCGCGACTGGCCACCAAAGACCGTGTCGGCGAGGGCTCGCCCCTCTTGAATGGCCACCGGCGTCAGGTTAATGCGGTCGGTACAGTCGCCAACTGCATAGATATTTTCCTCGGCGGTACGGCTATACCTATCCGTAGCGATCGCGCCGTTGACCACCTCGACCTGCGTATTTTCTAGCCCCAAGCTATCCAGTCGCGGGCGTCGACCAAGCGCCGCTAGGCTGAGCGCGTCAGTGATGATGGTTTCTTCCGTTTCGCCCTGCAGCGTGACCTTAAGGCCCTGATCTGTCTTTTCGATGCCGGCAATGTCGGCATTGAGGATGCGAATGCCGTGCTTGATCATCGCCTCTTGAATTTCCATGCGGATGTCTTGATCGAAGCCGCGTAGGACGCGATCGCGGCGAATCACCTGCACCACCTCTGAGCCTAGCCCGTTCAGAATACAGGCAAACTCACAGCCGATGTAGCCGCCGCCAAAAATCACAATCCGCTTGGGCTGCTGCGGCAGGTGAAAAATATCGTCTGAGGTGATTGCATGCTCAATCCCAGGGATCTGCGGCTTGAAGGGTTCGCCCCCAACGGCAACCAGAATCTTATCGGCCGTCACCTTCTGGTCACCCACTTCAACAATGTGCGCATCGAGCAGCCGCGCATAAGCTGCAAACAGCTGCACCTGCGCGTTATCTAGCATCCGCTGATAGATACCGTTAAGCCGCGTCACCTCGTTGTTGACGGCAGTAATCATCTTGTGCCAGTCAAAGGTGCCCGGCTCAAACTGCCAGCCATAGCCGGCCGCTTCAGCTGCGTGATCGGCGAAGTGAGACGCATAGACCATCAGCTTCTTCGGCACGCAGCCGCGATTAACGCAGGTGCCCCCCAGTCGATCAAACTCAGCGATGCCGACTTTTGCGCCATAAGAAGCCGCGCGGCGCGCGGTGGCAATGCCCCCGGAACCGCCGCCAATCACAAATAAGTCGAAATCGTAGCTCATGATAGTTTGCATACTCCTTGTATGATCGCTGAGACAGACATCAGGCCCGCTTTCCAGTTTAGCGCGCCTATTTCAGCCGCCTGGGGATTGATAGAGACTGGCACCCAGCAGCGCTTAATTCTGCTGGAAATAGGCCTCTAGATCATCAGAACCGCCAACTAGATCACCGTCAATGAACACCTGCGGCGTCGTCCCTGCCCCAGCCACAGCGTGCAGCGTTTTGGTGGTGACGCCATTGCCAATTTCAATCTCTTCATAGGCCAGCGACTGCTCGCTCAGCAAATCTTTGGCCTTAGCACAGTAGGGACAGCCCGCTTTGGTAAACAGCGTAATCCGCTGCGGCCGCACGGCTTCCGGGTTGATATGGGCCAGCATGGTTTCGGCATCGGAGACCTCAAACGGATCGCCCGGCTGGTCTGGCTCGATAAACATTTTGTCAATGACGCCGTCTTTTACCAGCATCGAATAGCGCCACGAGCGCTTACCAAAGCCGAGATTGCCTTTGTCGACTAGCATGCCCATGCCGTGCGTAAACTCACCGTTGCCGTCTGGAATTAGCGTAATGTTTTCGGCCTCCTGGCTTTCGGCCCAAGCATTCATCACAAAGGTATCGTTCACCGACAGGCAGACAATCTCGTCAACGCCGTTGGCCTTAAGCGCGCTGGCGTACTCGTTGTAGCCTGGCAGGTGCGTGGATGAACAGGTAGGCGTAAAGGCTCCTGGTAGCGCAAACACGACGACGGTCTTGCCAGCAAACAGCTCTTCGGTTGTGACATCAACCCATTCATTGTTCTGACGAGTTCTAAAGGTGACGCTGGGAATGCGCTGTCCTTCGCGGTTTTCCATATTAAACCTCCCAATAGGCTGAATCAATCGTGAGTAAGTCGAAGTCATTCCAACTTTAATAAGTGTACTCATGATGACTTCGTTTTGACAAGTTTCTTTACAATACTGAGCCAGGCATTGAGCCGGACGGCCAGACATTGGCCGGCCAGTCGGACGGTATTGAACTGGTCAGCATGGGCTGGCGCTCGACTCAGCAGTGGCAGTCCGATGCGATCTAACCCGGTGCAATCTAGCCCAGTGCAATATCTAGAAACATCATGGTGACAAAACCAACCATGACGCCGAGCGTGCCTTCTTGCTCAGAGCCCTTTTGATCAATTTCTGGGATAATTTCATCGACGATGATAAACAGCATAGCCCCAGCCGCAAACGCCATGCCCCAGGGCAGCAGCGGCTGCGCGATTGAGACCACACCCGCCCCGGTCAGACCACCTATCGGCTCAACCAGGCCCGTCAGGGTTGAGATGCCTAGCGCATAGCGCGCTGAGTAGCCTAGGTTACGCAGCGCCAGTGCCACCACCAGCCCCTCAGGAATATTCTGCAGGCCAATACCGGCTGCCAGCGTTAGCCCGGCTGAAGTATCGCCAGCGCCAAAGCCAACGCCGACAGCGAGCCCTTCAGGGAAGTTGTGCAGCGTGATCGCAATGATAAATAGCCAAATCTGAGCGAGGGTTTGCCGGTCTGGGCCTTCTTTGCCTTTAAAGAAATGCTCATGCGGAAAGTTATTATGCGCCACCCAGAGCGCTGCTCCGCCCAGCAGCAGCCCTGCCACCATAATCAGCGCCGCCTGCGCCGTAGAAGCCCCTTGCTGGGCCGCCGCTTCTGTGCCGGGCACAATCAGTGAAAAAGAAGTCGCTGCTAGCATAATGCCACCGCCGAGTCCCAGCAAAATGCCTTGAATCCGTTCGGTTAAGTTTATTGGTAGCAGCGCTGGCAGCGCGCCAACACCTGTGCCTAAGCCAGCCACCAAGCTAGCTAAAAATCCCCACCACAGCGTTGTCATCGTTACCCTGACAGTAAGCTATCTGACCACAGTTCCTTCTCTTCTAGCCAGCTGCGGTTGAACAGCTTTGACTGATAGCGTGAGCCACCGTCGCAGAGCACCGTCACGATGGTATGCCCAGGCCCCATCTGCTTCGCTAAGGCAACCGCCGCCCCAACGTTGATGCCCACCGAACCGCCCATAAACAGACCGTCTTTATAGAGCAGCTGATAGACCACGCGCAGCGCCTCGTGATCGTCGATTTGAATCGCATCGTCAATCGGCGCTCCTGCCATGTTGGCAGTAATGCGACTGTTGCCAATACCCTCAGTGATAGAGCCACCCTCAGGCGCAATCTCGCCAGTTTTGACATAGCTGTAGAGGCCGCTGCCCATCGGGTCGGCAACGATGCAGCGCACTTCAGGATTCTTTTCTTTGAAGTACATCGCTGCCCCGGCGTAGGTGCCGCCAGTTCCGGTCGCGGCTACCCAGGCACTCACGGTGCCATCCGTCTGCGTCCAAATTTCGGGAGCGGTCGTTTCATAGTGGGCCTGACGATTGGCCAAGTTATCGAACTGATTGGCCCAGATGGCGTTGTCTAGCTCTTCGGCCAGGCGACCCGACACCTTCACATAGTTTCCCGGATCTCGATAGGGGACAGCCGGCACCGTTCGGACCTCAGCCCCCAGCGTGCGCAACAGCTCAATTTTTTCTTGAGACTGGGTTTCCGGAATGACAATCAGGCTTCTGTAGCCTTTGGCATTGCAGATATGGGTCAGGCCAATGCCGGTATTGCCGGCGGTCCCTTCAACCACGGTGCCGCCTGGCTTCAGCTGTCCCTGTTTCTCAGCTTCTTCAATAATGTAGAGCGCGGCTCTATCTTTCACCGAGCCGCCTGGATTCAAGAACTCTGCTTTACCTAAAATTTCACAGCCGGTCTCTTCACTGAAGCTATTCAACCGAATCAACGGCGTGTTACCTACGGTACCGACAAAGCCTTGCTTGATATCCATGCCCGGGAATCTTTCTTAAACATTCAAACTTTATCCTAAGGGGAATTGAGCCAACTGTCGGTGAGAGACTTGGTTTCTAGACGAATCTAGGTCTGTGAACCCTCGGTTTCTCAGCCGTCTTTTGAAATCACTAGCCGCGTCGAGCGAGCAGTGGAGGGATTAGATTCGCCGCTAGGGAAGTTGCTAAATCAGGCAGCTGCTCAATCAGCCCGTAGGTAGCAAACTGCTGCGCCGTTCGTCGCCAGCGCTGGGGCGAAATGTAGCCAAGCTGGGTTGGGGAGATGCCCCGCTGCACGTAGTCAGCCACAATTTTCAAAGAGGCGACCTGCTCGGGCGCTGAAGCATAGTCACCCTGAGCGTAGCGCGTCGCAATCAGATGAGCGGCTGCGGGAATATCTGCGATCGCACCCTGCCATCCCTCAAACGTTGCCTGCAGAAATCGCTGGATCGTATCGGGCTCCTGGCTTAAAAACGCCTGCGTTGTAAAGATGACCTGACTGTAGGCATCAAAGCCATAGTCGCTCAGCGGCAGCACAACGGGACGTCTGCCGGTTTCGCGCGCAAAGGCGATGGGCTCATCTAGGCTGTAGCACTGCACGGCATCTAGCTCACCCTTGAGCAAGCGATCGCGCTTGTGAGCATAGGGAATTTCAACGATGTCTACAGCTTCTGCTTCGAGCTGATTGACGCCCATCACCAGCGCCAGTGCTTGACGACCGTCGCTGTGGACGCCAATGCGCTTACCGGGCAGATCTGCTAGCGTTTGCACCGGCTGAGCAGGCAGGCTCATCAATGACAGCGGCGAGGCCTGCAGCATGGCTGCGATCGCCACTAGCGGCAGCCCCGTCGCCTGTGCTTCTAGCAGCAGCGTTTGCTCAGCACAGCCCAGCATGCGCTCAGCCGCAGCCACCGTCGTGGGCACATCCATATCGGCACCGGCTGCTCTAATCGCAACTTGCAGGCCGCGCTGCCGATAGAGCCCGCGCGCCTCAGCGACCAGCAGTCCGGCAAACTGCGCATTCAGCTGCCAGTCGAGCTGCATGACGAGCGCAGCAGGAGCACGAGGGGACAGCGGCAGCAGGGAGAAGGCGCTGGCAGTTTGTAAAAAGGTTCTGCGGGTAAGCACAAAAGCGGGCAGATCGACGGGGAATCTCGGCTGGTTGACGTTGGAATTTGGCGTTGGGATATAGCTTTACGCTACCAGAACCAACCGACAGCAGCTAGTCGGGCAAATGCTTCTTGAGCGCGTGCAGTACCCGCTGTGGATTAATCGGCTTGGGCAAAAAGTCAGACGCCCCGACAATTTTGGCGCGAACGCGATCAACAAAGGTATCGCTGCTAGTCACAATCACTACCGGCATTTGCTTAAAGTCAGGCACCCGCCGAATTTGAGCGCAGATTTCGTAGCCGTTAACAATCGGCATCACCAGATCGAGAAAGACCAGCTCAGGCTGATGCTCTAGCAAAATGGGCAAAGTTTTAAGCGGATCTGGAATGCCTAGAAACTGGTAGCCCAGCTCGGCTAGGATATCGCCCATCACCTGCCGATAGAGTGCACTGTCTTCGACATAGGCAATGAGCGGTCTGGTCAGCTGCGCCGCCAGCGGCGATGGCTGGGCCACGGCTTTTAAGCTAGCAGGCGCACGAAGGTCGCCAATTGGCAATAGATCGATCACGCCACGCCCCACGTAGGGCATGAGAAACTTCAGCAGCAGCAGCGGACTGTGGCCAAGCTTAATGGCGATGTCACGCAGCGTTCGCTGGCCATTAATCACGTCGATTAGCGATCGCAGCCCGCGCGACTGCTGCGCCAGGGCCTCGAACTGCTTAGGCGACTTGATCACCGGGGCTAGGTTGGGCGAGCGCGTTGTGAATCCGGCTTTGACCCAGGTTTGCCACTGCTGCTGCGCCTGCTGCCACAGGTAGCGAATGCCGGCCGGCAGCAGCGGGGCTGCCACCTGATCGGGGTTATCTGGCACGATGCGATAGCTGAGCGCTTCGCCAATGTTGAGCCGAGAGCGTTCCTCCTGCTGCAGAATGTCAAACAGCACCTCGATCAGGGTGGCCTCAATCACTTTAATGGCCTGCTCTCGCAGCAGCTGATGCTGCTCAACCAGCTGGGCGAGGGTAGCGTAGTCCCAGCGCTCAGGCTGCTGTAGCTCAGATCTAACAGCCCCCGCATCGCTGGCAGCTGGCGACTGCGGACGATACTGCGACAGGTAGCGCCGCCAGCGTCGCAGCGGATGTTCCCCCCCTTCTGCTCGCACCAGGCGACCCATGAAAAAATATAGCTGCCAGCAGCTCAAGGAGGCGCTGTAAATTTCGAGCCTGCCAGTGAGCTGCCGCTGAATACATCGTTTGAGATGGCTAATCAGGCTGTTGGTCTCGGGGAGCGTACTGGTCATCAGCGGGCAAAGCGTCGGTAGAATCCTGAAGCTGGGCATTGCGGGACAGCATACTTGGTTAGTCTGCCCAGAGATCTCAGCCGACGCTTGATGGTTGAGGGGCCTTTTCTACGGCGGCCGGCTACTGCCTGAGGCGCTGCCGGTTAGGAGCCATCGTGCGGCCCATCGCGGCTGCTAGCGGCTGCAGCTGCTGAACGAGATCGACCATGGCCTCTAGCGACAAAGCCTGAGCCGCATCTGAAATCGATTCTTCTGGCGCCGGATGGCACTCAACGATGAGGCCGTCTGCGCCGGCTGCGATCGCGGCTTTGGCCAGTCCCGGCACCAGCGCTCGTCGCCCGGCCGCATGGCTTGGGTCAACAATCACCGGTAGGTGCGTCAGCTGCTTGAGGGCAACCACCGTGCCCAGGTCTAGCACGTTGCGCGTGTAGCTATCAAAGCTGCGAATGCCCCGCTCGCAGAGGATTACATTGGGATTGCCGTGGCTGAGGATGTATTCCGCCGCCAGGATGAACTCTTCGAGCGTAGCGGCCAGCCCTCGCTTGAGCAGCACCGGCTTCTGCACCTCGCCCAGCGCCTTGAGCAGATCGAAGTTTTGCATATTGCGGCTGCCGACCTGCAGCACATCAGCCTGCGCTGCCAGCTTATCAATCTGGTGAATGGCCATCACTTCGGTGACAATCGGCAGCCCGTAGCGGCGCTTCACCTCAGCGAGGATGTCTAAGCCCAGATCGCCGATCCCTTGGAACTTGTACGGCGAGGTGCGCGGCTTGTAGATACCGCCGCGAAGGCCCTGTACCGGCGCTTCTATCAGAGACTCGGCCACCGCTTCCATCTGAGTCATGCTCTCGATCGAGCAGGGACCGCCCACGATGAATAGAGCATCGCCGCCGACGGTGATGGCCTCTGTGATTGCGATCGCGCTAGTGTGATCGGGACGTGCTTTGGCCGCTAGTTTGGCATCTTGCATGAGTTTTAGTCCTTGAATTTAAGCAATCAAAACCTGAAATTAAAAAGGCCCGGAGCTGACTGCTCCGGGCCTTAAAAATCCGCTGCACAGCAGCCGACTACCCAGAGCGATTGGGAGTAAACCAGTAAACGCTAAACTGCCAGGTGGTCGGTATCATGCGGAGCAAATTGAGCAAGTTGAAAGTGAATAAAACAAAAACCGCAGAGCGTTCACTCTGCGGTTCACCAGAAGCCCATGCGAAAGCGGGACTCACCTCTGGTGAACCGAGCTAAACCAAAAATAGAAGCTGCTAAATATTCGCATGGCAAAAAATTCGCTTTCTTTGACGGTAGCAAGTCTATTCCAAAGCGTCAATCACCCGGTCGGGTCAAATTACCGCAATGCACTCAATCTCAACTAGCACATCTTTTGGCAGGCGCGACACCTCAACGCAGGCGCGAGCCGGGGCAGCGTCTTCGCCAAAATACTGCGCATAGACCCCGTTCATCGCTCCGAAGTCATTCATATCCTTAAGGAAGACGGAGGTCTTGACCACGTTCGCCAGCCCGGCCCCGGCCGCTTCTAAAATCGCTGCCAGATTCTTCAAACACTGCGCGGTCTGAGCGGCCACATCGCCCTCACCCACAATGCCGCCGGCCTTCGGGTCAAGCGCAATCTGCCCCGCCACAAATACCATCTGCCCAGAGGCAACAATCGCTTGATTGTAAGGCCCAACGGGTGCCGGCGCTTGGTCGGTTTGAATGATCTGACGAGACATTGAGCTTTGCAAGACTAACTAAATTTCGCTAGCCATTATCCCTCATTTAGGGCACTGATTTACCTGGCTGTTTGCTGCTCCTTCACAGTCGGGGCCGCAGCCCGTAGCTTCGATACTGCCGATAGTCCTGCAAGATCTGGTCGTGATCAAAGCACAGCTGCTGAGGAATTTCCCACAGCTGAAATACGGCTAGATGCTTAGCATCATCACCGGCTGCGGGGCGGCCCGTCGCGGTGGCAATAAACGTCAGGCTGATGGTGTGCTTGCGCCGATCGCGAGCCGGATCAGAGTAGACATGGAACTGCTCAACGAGAGAGACGCTGAGGCCCGTTTCTTCCTGCGCTTCTCGCACTGCGGCTGACTCAACCGATTCGCCATAGTCAACAAACCCTCCCGGCAGCGCCCAGCCCAGCGGCGGATTCAATCGCTCAATCAGCACGATTGGACGATGGGGCCGATCAATTAGCTCAATAATTAGATCGACCGTCGGCGCCGGATTTCGAGGTTGTGACATGCGTAGCTGTGATTAGCCTTACAGTTTCAATATCTATTCAAAGATATCCCAGGAGAGATAACCGCTGCTGAGCCACCGTGATAGAGTCGTGAAGACTTTGCGCGTTTAGGTCAGGATAGTTCATGAGTTTTCTACGCTCCAGCGGTCTTTTGCTCCACCCGACGTCACTGCCCGGACGCTTTGGCATCGGCGATTTAGGTGAGCAAGCCTATCGATTTGTTGATTTCTTGACAGAAACCAAGCAGCAGCTTTGGCAAATCTTACCGCTAGGGCCAACAGGGTACGGCAACTCGCCGT
>JAAHIA010000133.1 GCA_010671975.1 Leptolyngbya sp. SIO4C1
AGACCTGGCTGGGCTGGCGCTCCCCTTTTTGCAGGCCGCCAACCAGTCAGAAGCGGCGCTCAATGAGCTAGCCGATATTTTAATTGCTGAAATTAAAACGGCGCTGTTTTGCACCGGCCAAGCCTCGCTCAGCGAGCTGAAGCGCAGCTCTGTACTCCGAGCCATTAAATAAGCGCCTACACTAGAAGCATCGACCTCTGATTTCTTTCTCGCTACCGTTTTAAATATCATGCGCGATTTCCTCAAGTACGCTGCTGCAAGTGCGCTCGGCACGCTGGTTGGTCTGTTCACGCTGATTGCCCTGCTGAGCCTAGGCGCGATTGGGCTCGTCGGCGTGCTAATCGCCTCGAGCAGCGAAGAGGCCGCACCTGAGCTTGAGGAAAAGTCGATGCTGGTATTTGACCTCTCAACCGACATTGCCGACGCGGTGCCCTACGGCGGGGCTGGCGTAGTGTTTGAAGAAACGTTTTACGGTGAGAGCTATCGCGCCGTGTCGCTCTACTCAGCGCTAGCAGCCATCCGGGCCGCCGCCGAGGATGAAAAGATTGCCGGCATCTACCTAACGGGCAACACAAACGAAGGCTTTGCCACGCTGCAGGAGCTCAGAACAGCGCTGAGCGACTTTAAAGATTCTGGTAAGCCGATTGTGGCCTATTCAACCGGCTGGAATGAGCGCGACTACTACCTCACCTCGGTAGCCAATAAAATCTACCTGAACCCGGTAGGGCTGCTAGAGCTTAACGGCTTTCGCGCCGAAATTCAGTTTTTAGCCGGCGCGCTGAAGAAATACGGCGTTGGCGTGCAGGTTTTGCGAGCCGGACGCTACAAGTCAGCAGTTGAGCCCTTCATTCGCGAGACCAGCAGCCCTGAAGAAAGGCAGCAGACACAGGCAATTTTAGGCGATCTGTGGCAAGATTTTCTGACGACAGTGAGCAGCGATCGCAGCTTGACCCAGGCGCAGCTGCAGCAGCTAGCCGACGACAGCGGCCTGCTTGTGGCAGAAGAGGCTCAGTCTGCTGGCCTGATCGACAGCGTTGGTTTTTTTGATGAAGTGCTGAGCGAGCTGCAGACGATCACTGACAGCGAAGAGGTTGACGACAGCGATCTCACCGACCTCGAAGCTGAAGATCTCTTTCCTCAAACTAATCTGCTGGCCTATAGCCAAATTGTTGAAGATCGGCGCGATAGCTTCGGCGACGACACCATTGCCATCGTTTATGCCGAAGGCGAGATTGTGCCCGGTGACGGCATTGATCCTGGTTTGATTACCTCAGACGGTTTGGCTAGAACGCTGCGCCAGGTGCGTCTAGACGATGAGGTGAAGGCCGTGGTGCTGCGCGTCAATAGCCCAGGCGGCAGTGCCCTGGCCTCAGAGATTATTGCCCGCGAGGTGCAGCTGCTAGCGGATGAAAAGCCAGTCATGGTCTCAATGGGCGACTATGCGGCTTCCGGCGGCTATATGATTGCGGCCCCTGGGGCGAAAATTTTTGCCTCGCCCAGCACCATTACCGGCTCGATTGGCGTCTACGGACTGCTGCTCAACATTAAAGAGATTGCTAATCGCAACGGGGTCACTTGGGATGTGATCAAGACGGCTAAGCTTGCCGATATCGATACCATCAGCCGTCCCCAAACGCAGGCCGAACTGCAGCTGCAGCAAGACTTTGTCAACCGCCTCTACAGCCGCTTTGTGGCACTAGTGGCCGAGTCTCGCGATGTCACCCAGGAGCGCGTCAATCAGGTAGCTCAAGGTCGCGTCTGGACCGGCATCGACGCCACTCAGGCCGACCTGGTCGATGAGATGGGCGGGCTAGAAGCTGCGATCGCGGCGGCGGGCACGGCGGCTGAGTTAGAAGACTGGCAGGTCCAAGAATATCCCAAGCCCATTAGCTTAGAAGAACAGATTATCGAAAGTCTCTTTGGCGACGGTGCCGTGATGCGACTCCCCTGGGCCAAAGATCCGCTCTCTGAAGAAGTGCTCAAACTGCGAGACAACCTACAGCTGCTCAAAACGCTTGACGATCCGAACAGCATGTACATGCGACTGCCGTTTACAACAGAGATTAACTAGCACTCTGGCGTCTTACCGGTTGAGGACCTGCGGTTAGGACCTACGCCCTACCCGGCAACCGCGTCTACCTCCACCTCAATCACCATATCTGGATTCACCAGCCCCTTCACCTCCACCAGCGTCGAGGCCGGCGGATGCTCGCCAAAGAATTCGCGATGCGCTCGGGTAATCGCTTCAAACTGATCTAGGTCGGTCACGAACATGCGGGTTCGCACCACGTCAGCTAGGTCAGCCTCCAAAGCGGCCAGCGCCTGCTGCACAATTTCAAAGCAGCGCCGCGCCTGTGCGTAGCCATCATACGGCGCATAGGTACCGCCATCTTCACTAACCGGTGCTGTTCCTGAAACAAAAATCAGATTGCCTGCCCGTACCGCTCGACAGTAGCCAACGGCCGTTTCCCATCTCGTCCCTGTAAAATGCCGCCGCAGTTCCATAGCGCTGGTTCCGCCGTCTCTTACTTCACTACTACCGTATTCAAATACGCCTGCACCGCATCGTGCAGCCCTAGCTTGAGCGCATCTGCCGTCAGCGCATGACCAATCGAGACTTCTAAAATATTCGGAATGGACAAAAACTGCGGCAAATTCTCCAGGCTCAAATCATGCCCGGCATTGACGCCAAGTCCCTCTGCCTGAGCCACCTGAGCCGCCTCTAAATACTCTCTAAACACGGCCTCAGTCTTACCCTCTCTAAAAGCCGTGGCATAGGGTTCGGTGTAAAGCTCAATGCGGGCTACCGCGTTGGTCACCCCTAGTGGCTTAATCTGCTGAATCTGAGCCGGATCGGGGTCCATAAACAGGCTGACGCGCGCACCAATCGACTGCAGCTCTTCAATGATGGGCTTAAGCGCTTCGCCACGCTGAGCAATATCCCAGCCGTGGTCAGAGGTAAATTGATTGGGATCGTCCGGCACCAGCGTCGCCTGAGTCGGTCTCACCTTGCGCACAATCTCCATAAAAGGTGACTCTAATGGATTGCCCTCGATATTAAACTCAACCTCGGGGTGCTTCTGGAGTAGCTCAGCCAGCTCATAGACATCGCTGCGGCGAATATGGCGCTCATCCGGTCGCGGATGCACCGTGATGCCGTGAGCGCCGGCCTCAATGCAGGTTTCAGCAGCCCACAGCACGCTCGGTATGCCAATCGTACGCGAGTTGCGAATCAGAGCAATTTTATTGAGGTTCACACTCAGACGGGTCATAGAAGGGAATCAGAATCAGCAGTGTAGAAATCTAGCTTACCGCTCAATCTGACAGCGAAGCTGAACCAGATGAGTAGAATAGAGGCAGCGTTAGCGCTAACGCCCTTGCTTATGGACGCTACTTGGTAATAGCAGCAATGAGTCAAACGCGCGTTCGTCTACCTCACCGCTGCTGCTGCTACCTGGCTTTCGCTGCCTAGTCAAGCGCTTCTTCGGATAGTGGGCCGTGAGCAATCTGCGCCTCGCTGAGCTGATAAACCACCTGAACTGCCATCAGAGGTCTGCCAGCGTGCCCCGCATCACGGTCACGGCCTGTCCGCTGATGTAGACGCGATCGCGTTCATTTCGCACCTTCAGCTGACCGCCGCGCGCCGATACCTGCTGTGCCAGCATGGCTGATTTATCTAGCTTTTCACCCCAGTACGGCCCTAGCGACGCATGGGCAGAGCCGGTTACCGGATCTTCATTGATGCCGGCGGCTGGGGCAAAGTAGCGAGAGACAAAATCATAGGCATCTGAGTCAGCTAGCGCCGTTGCAATCACGCCCTGCACCGGCAGCGATCGCAGTTTGTCAAAGTCAGGCTTCAGGCTGTGAACCGCTGCTTCATTCTGCAGCTCAACCAGATAGTTCACATCGTTTTTGAGCACGTGGCTGATGTTGCCCTGACAGCAGAGCGACGCTATCAGCTGTGGCGTGACATAGCTAGCCTGCACTGGCTGCGCCGGAAAATTCATCTCAATCCAGCTGTCCTGCTTGTCTGCCATAAGCCAGCCGCTTCTGGTCTGAAAGCGAGCCGTTTGGTCAGCCGACAGATAGCCTTCACTCCAAAGCACGTGCGCGCTGGCTAAGGTCGCATGGCCGCATAAATCTACTTCAACCAGCGGCGTAAACCAGCGCAGTCGATAGGCATCTGCCTCTGGGTAAAGAAATGCCGTCTCCGACAGATTCATCTCTGCCGCAATCGACTGCATCAAAGCGTCAGCCAGCGGCTGCTCGGTCACACAAATCGCCGCCGGATTTCCCTTGAACGGTTCATTCGTAAACGCATCGACTTGAATGATGGTAAGTGCCATATTGCCTTAAAGATCGAGTTGCAAAGATCGAACCCTTGGGCTAAGGGTAGCATCTTATTCAGCTGTCGGAACTTGGCAGCGAGAAGTCAGAATTTGGGTGTCAGAAGTCAGGAGCTATCGCAATAGGCGCGGCCGATCTTCTGCCCAAGACTCAGCGGTGGCAAAGTACTCTAGCAGCAGGCGATGTACAAAGATATAGCCGCCGCCAACCTTTTGCAAAAAGATCCGTTCGGCAGCGTAGTCTAAAAACCGAGCGTAGTTCCAAGGTATTTGGCCGCTAAAAAAGAGAATTAGCCGCAGAATGCCGTGCTTGATCACCGCCTCGCCGCCGCCGGCGGCAAAGCCAAACGCCAGCCCGGACGCTGCCCAGAAAGAGCCTGTCGTATTTCCCATCAGCACGCCAGGCACCGCTAGCATAACGGTTGCCACCAGTGAAAACAGCACCGCATTTCTAGCCGATTGCCAAATTCCCTGATTGGGTAGGCTAGCTGTCGAAACGCGCGTGCCGCTGAGCCCGCGAATCAAGCCAAACGTCAGCCCAATGACCGCACCAAACGATAGCCCCACCAGACTGTAGTCAAGCAGGCAAGGCCCTTGCAGCACGCAGCGCGCATCGCCAAAGAGCGCGCCGAAACCCACCTTGAGCAGCCAGCCCAAAAGCGGGCCTACCGTCAGCCCCAGCGCCAGATTACTGCGCGCCTTCTGCCACGACCAGCGCAGCGTTTCTGCCGGGGTAATCTGCTGAATGCCGAAGACGCGGCTGAAAATCAGACCGCCAATTAGCAGCCCTAGCACCAGCCGATCCCAGTCGAGCACCTGCGCGCCTACTGCAGTAGCTAAGATCAAAAAGCTCAGCCATATCCCCAGCTGATAGCTGAGCCACTGCCGCTTAGAGGTCAGCCAGTCCGGCTGCATCCGCTCAATCAAAAAGACGGTTTGAGACATGCGCACGAGCTGCTGAGCTAGCTGCTGTAGCCATCGCACCGTCTGCGCTTGTGAATAGACTGCGGCCCCCGTCGCCCGCCGCTCAAACATGCGGGCAACGTACGCCTCAAACAGCTGCTGGTGATAGTCTTGCGCTCGGTCAAAGCGAGGAATCGCAGCTGGGTCAATGCCCTGATAGGCCAGCACCATAATGTTGAGCATCAGCGGCGACTGAGCCAGCGTCAGCAGCGAAGTGGCCGCATCTTGCAGGCGCGATTC
Source organism: Leptolyngbya sp. SIO4C1 (assembly GCA_010671975.1). GTDB lineage: Bacteria > Cyanobacteriota > Cyanobacteriia > Phormidesmidales > Phormidesmidaceae > SIO4C1. The sequence continues at coordinate 5,550 of JAAHIA010000133.1, forward strand.
TGCTTCGAGCAGCGCTTTGAGCCCGCTCAGGCTGCTACCGGCCTGGTTGATAGAGTCCCAAATTTGATCGGGGCTCAGCGATCGCAAATAGATTGCGCTTTGAAAACTGAGCTGCGTCGGTAGCGCTTCATAGTCTTCGCGGCGGCTGCAGACCACTAGCTCAGGCGAATAGTCACGGTGAAACTGATTGAGTGCAGCCACGCAGCCAGCGCGTCGAGCCGCAGGCACTTCGTCTAGGCCATCTAGCAGCAAGAGCAGCTGCTGCTCATCTACCCAGCGACGACCAATTGCTTTGGGCACCTGATACTTGCTATTGAGCTCGCCAATCAGCCAGGTCGCAATCGGCTCTCCTCGCCAAGAAGAAAGATTGAACACCACCGGAAGGCGATGATTGAGAGCCTGCTCGGCCCGCTCCAGCAGCGTTTTAGCCAGCAGCAGCAGCGTCGTTGTTTTACCAGCCCCCGGCTCACCCAAAATTAGCAGCGTGCGGCCTGCGCCAATCTGATCAAATAGGTCGATGACGCGCAAATGAGCCGGCAGCGGCCGAGCCGGCTGCCCGTCGCTAGACCAGTCAATTCGCCAGGGCGGCGCGATCGCATCGGGTCGCTCCTCTAGCCCCAGCGATAGCAGCACCTGCCCCTGCAGTGATTGCTCTAGCACCCCCTGAATCCAAAAGCGCTTGACCTTGCTCAGCAATGCCTGCCGATTGCGGAAAGCCTGCGGTGAGAGCGGAGGAGGCTGAGGCTCGGGCAGCTGAGTCATCGGCAGCTGAGGCTGGGGCAGCTGGGTCATCGGCGACCCTGCGCTGGGCATGGGCAGCTGCGTTTCAGCCGAGAGCGCCCTGAGCGCCGCCTGCGCCGTCGGGTAGCGATCGCGCGGGTCAAGACCGATCAGCTGGTCGATAAACTGCGCTAGCGAAGCCGTTAGCGCCAGGCCCAATGCCTGACAGGTCACAGCTTCACCTGCCGGCACGCGGGCGAGAAACTGCACCGGCGGCTGACCAATCAGCGCCTCTAGCACGACCATACCCACCGCATAGAGATCGCTGGCAAAGCAGGGGCGCGACGCCTGCTGCTCGGGGGCCATATAGCCAGCTGAGCCAATCGCCACCGTCAGCCGCTGCGCTGACGTGCCCAGCGCTTTCACCGCCCCAAAGTCAATCAGCACCAGCCGGCCATCCGAGCGTCGTCGGATCAGATTATCCGGCTTGATATCGCGGTGAATCACCTGCTGCTGGTGCACAAAAGCCAGCACTGTCAGGACATCTTGCAAAAGCGATCGCACCTGCGCCTCGCTCAGCCGCTGCCCTGCCAGCTCTGCCGATAGCGGCGTACCTTCAACGTAGGTCTGCACCAAATAAAACTTGCCCGACTGCTCAAAGTGAGCCAGCAGCTGCGGAATCTGATCGTGATTGCCTAGCCGATAGAGCGTTTCTGCCTCTAAGTTGAACAACCGCTGCGCCGTTGCCAGCATCGACTCATCGGAAAAAGCCGGCTTGAGCTGCTTAATTACGCAGAGTGGCTGACCCGGCAGATGGTGATCGCGTGCTAAAAATGTTTGTCCGAAACCGCCTTGACCCAGCGATTCAATAATTTCATAGCGGTTGGTTAGCTTTTCAGCCATGCGGTATGAAGGAAAGGGCCATTTCTATGTCAACTGCGTTACTTCATATTGTGCTAAGAATTTGCTGACTTAGCGGCGTCAGCTAGGCGCAATCTAGCCTCATATAGCCTTGAACCGACCAGAAAATCCTTTTCAATACCACTTTTATTCAAACGAAAACATATCCGAGTGAGCAGTTTCTCTAAATTTCATATCTATCATAGGCGGGTTAGCGGTCAGGATTGAGAACTTCGCCTCCTTCTCCTATGTCTGGAGAAGACTTAGCTTAAAGCTGCCAAATTTGCGGGTTTGACAGCTTTGCAAGTCAGAAATGAGGAGATTGGCTATGACCGGGTTTAGCCTTGATCGCTGATTTATTTGTAGGGGCAAACGACCAGGACTGAGATCGCTTCTTTAAAGAAACCGTAAATCTACAGAGGTTTACCTGGAAGTTTTTGAGCACCTGCTTTTTAATCGGGTGCTATAGCCTAAATCGAATTCTTCCTGAAGATCAGTTATGGCGGCTGACCACCGCTAGTCGACATCAGTGAGTGTTTTGACATTCAGGAGACACCCAATCACTGCAGCTGTTTCAGATTTTTAAAGCTTGCTGCTCAAGCGCTGCCTGAGAACAGACAGGTTATGAGAATCGTACCTGTTCATTCTAAAAAAGCAGCTGAGCAAGCAGCTGAGCAATTCAGCCATATCCTAGCGCTTCTGTTCTGACCTTAGCCAGCTGTGCTGCTGTACGGCTGTGGTTTTGCTACTTTGCTATTTGAGCTGAGAGGTTTTATTGATGAAAGTCGCAATCTTGGCGGGGGGCCTAGGAACTCGCCTGGCAGAAGAGACTGAGACCAAGCCAAAGCCAATGGTAGAAGTTGGCGGTCAGCCAATCCTTTGGCACATCATGATGCACTACGCCTATCACAGGTTCAAAGATTTTATTATCGCCCTTGGGTATAAGGGTGAGGTGATTAAGAAATACATGGTGGACTACTGTTCTCTCAACAGCAATCTCACCATAAGTCTGCAAACAGGAACAGTGCAGATGCACGGCGGCTATCGCCCTGATTGGACCGTCGAGCTGGTGGATACCGGGCTATATACCAACACCGGCGGACGAATCAAGCGGCTTGCGCCCTACATTGGCAACGAGACCTTTATGCTGACCTGGGGAGACGGCGTCTCAGACATCGACTTAGAAGACTTGCTAGCGTTTCATCGACGTCACGGTAAGCTAGCGACCATGACAGCCGTTCATCCGCCAGCCCGCTTTGGTCATTTAGAGCTTGATGGCGAACAGATTGTGGAATTTTCCGAGAAGCCACAGACGCTAGACGGTTGGATCAACGGTGCCTTCTTTGTGCTAGAGCCCGCTGTCTTTGACTATATCGATGCCGATACTACTCAGTGGGAGAAAGAGCCGCTAGAGCGCTTAGCCAAAGACGGTCAGCTGATGGCATATAAGCACACTTCTTTCTGGCAGTGTATGGATACGCTGCGCGACAAGCGCCTGCTAGAGAGCCTTTGGCAAACCGGCAATGCACCTTGGAAAGTTTGGGAGAAACCACATGAAAGTATTACTAACGGGTCACAAAGGCTACATCGGCACGCTGTTAGCGCCGCTGCTACTCGCTGAGGGACACGAAGTTGTTGGTTTAGATAGCGATCTCTATCGGCGCAGCACCTTTGGCAGTCTGCTACTGGATATTCCAGAGAGAATTAAAGACATCCGCGACATTGAAGCAGCGGATCTCGCTGGCTTTGACGCGGTACTACATTTAGCTGGGCTTTCAAACGATCCGCTAGGTAATCTCAATCCTGAACTGACCTACGAGATCAACCATCTGGCGTCGGTGCGCCTTGCTAAGCTGGCCAGGGCCGCCGGGGTGGAGCGCTATGTTTTTTCTTCTTCCTGCAGCAACTATGGTGCGGGTGGCGAAGATTGGCTAGATGAGTCTTCTCCGTTTAACCCAGTGACGCCCTATGGGGTCTCTAAAGTTCGCACTGAGCAAGACGTGGCTCAGCTGGCTGACGACAGCTTTAGCCCAACTTTTTTGCGAAACGCAACGGCCTACGGCGTCTCACCGCGTCTGCGATTCGATTTGGTGCTAAACAACCTGGTCGCTTGGGCCTTTACCACGGGCAAAGTGCTGATCAAGAGCGACGGCACGCCCTGGCGACCAATTGTGCATATTGAAGACATTGCTCGCGCCTTTGTGGCCACTCTACAGGCCCCGCGAGAGGCTATCCATAATCAGCCCTTTAACGTTGGCCGCAACGAAGATAACTACCGTATTCGTGACTTAGCCAGCATTGTGCAAGAAACTGTCCCCGACTGCGAAATTGAGTATGCCGAGAATGCTGGACCAGACAAGCGCTGCTATCGCGTAGACTGTAGCAAGATTTTGCGAGTGCTGCCCAACTTTAAGCCGCAGTGGAACGCCCGCAAGGGCGCTCAGGAACTGTATGCAGCCTATCAGCAGGTCGGGCTCACCCTAGAAGAATTTGAAGGGCCGCGCTATCAGCGCATTGGCCATATTCGGCAGCTGATCAGTCAGGGGGATATTGACCACTGTCTCCGCTGGCAAACGGATGACGTGCTGGCCACTGTGTGATCTGATTTCTGAGGAGATTGCTTTGTCATGGAGTCGAAACTAACTTGTCGCGCCTGTGGCAGCCTGCAGTTAGAGCCTATCCTCTCATTTGGCGAAACGACCTTGGCCGATGCGCTCTTGACTGAGCAGCAGCTGCATCAGCCAGAGTACACTGCACCGCTAGAGCTGGCGTTTTGTCGCAATTGCAGCCTGGTGCAGATTACCGTCAGCGTTCCGCCCGAGATTCTATTTTGTCGCGACTATCCCTATTTTTCATCGGTGTCACCGTCGCTGCTGCGACATTTTGGTGAGAGCGCTGAACGACTGATAGCCGCCCGTGAACTAGGGCCCGATTGCCTGGTCATCGAAGCCGCCAGCAATGATGGCTACATGCTAAAAAACTTTGTCAATCGCGGTATCCCGGTGCTGGGTATCGATCCAGCCTCGGGACCAGCGACAGCGGCGCAGGCAGCAGGCATTGAAACGCTGTGTACGTTCTTTACTCACGAACTGGCCGAGCAGCTGCGGGCTGAAAGGAACCTGGCTGATGTTTTTCTAGCCAACAATGTGCTAGCTCACGTGCCTGACCTCAACGGCTTCATCGCCGGTATCAAAACTCTGCTGAAGCCAAACGGGGTGGCCGTGATTGAAGCACCCTATGTGGTTGATTTGGTTGAGCACTGTGAGTTTGACACTATCTATCATCAGCATCTGTGCTATTTCTCCGTCACGGCGCTCGATCGGCTATTTCGGCAGCACGGGCTCTATCTCAACAATCTTCAGCGCACGGCAATCCACGGTGGTTCGCTGCGATTATTTGTAGAACCCAAAGAAGCGGTGCAGCCCGCCGTTAAAGAGTTGCTGGCGCAGGAGCAGGCGCAAAAGGTTGATCAGATCAGCTACTACTATGATTTTGCCGATCGAGTGTTGACCATCAAGAGATCGCTATTAGAGATGCTTTGGGCGCTGAAGCGTCAGGGTCAGCGAATCGTAGCCTATGGGGCAGCAGCTAAAGCAACAACGATGATGGCCTACGTGGGCCTGGATAGTACGCTGCTTGACTATGTGGTGGATCTCAACCCGTTTAAGCAGGGGCGCTATATGGGCGGCAACCATCTACCGATTTATTCGCCCGACAAGCTACTGGAGGATCAGCCTGACTATGTGCTAATTCTGGCTTGGAATT
>JAAHIA010000134.1 GCA_010671975.1 Leptolyngbya sp. SIO4C1
CCCCGTCGGCCCCTTGATGTACGGCCCCTCGTCCCCGTCGACCGCGTGCGTGCCGGCGATGTCGTCGGCGCAGCTGAGCTGCGGCCCCCTGTGCGTACAAAGCCTGCAGTAATCGCGTGCGCTCAATTACCCCCACGAGCTGTTTGCGCTGATCAACAACCGGCAGCTGAGCCAGCCGATGGCGTTCAAACTGATCTAAGACAGCAGTCGCGGCCACCGGTCCTGTCTGCAAAGCTGACTGTGATACGGTCGCTACGGGACGGCTGATCACCTGACCGAGGCGCAGCCGCGACCAGTTAGGCTGCTGAGCAATTGCCTGTAGCAGATCTTGGCCCGTCGCCACTCCTCTCACTTGGCGGCGGTGCAGCACCAATACATAGCCGATCTCAGGCGCCGCTGTCTGAGCCGCCATCCGAGCTAGCACCTGGGGCAGTAGGCTCTGGCTGGAAGCGGTCAGTGGCTCAAAATCCACAATTTCGCTCCAGAAAGCATCACAGCTCTGGTCAGATGGTATCGGCAACGGGCTTTATATCAAGGCACAATATCCCTAATTTAGGGGGCGTTAGACAAACTGTTACACAATTGTTTTGATTCTTTAAGTTTTGAACTATCCTCGTAAAGCTTGCTGACTGCGGCAGCCAGGACAATACCCTCAAGCACTCGAGCTGTCTCCATTGCTCAGCGCTGCTGCCATCGCATCGACGACGCGCGAGGCTTCCGTAATCGACAAGCCCAGTCCTTTTAAAGCTTGACCTTTGGGCACAATCGCTCGCTTAAAGCCCAGCTTGGCCGCCTCTTTTAGCCGCAGCTCCATCTGCGAGACCGGTCGCACCTGCCCGCCTAGCCCCACTTCGCCAATCAGCACCAGTTCCGGGTCGACAATGCGATCGCGAAAGCTGGCTGCCACCGACACGGCCACGCCCAGGTCGGCGGCCGGCTCACCGACGTTCAGCCCACCTGACGAGGCCACATAGGCATCTAGCTTCGAGAGCGGAATCCCTACCCGCTTTTCTAACACTGCCAGAATCTGCAGCAGCCGGTTGTACTCTACCCCGGTCGCCGACCGGCGCGGCGAGCTGTAGCTGGTTGGGCTCACCAGCGACTGAATCTCCACCACCAGCGGTCGCGTGCCCTCGCAGGCCACAATGGTTGAAATGCCCGGCACCTGCTCATCCCGATTGCTCAAAAACAGCGCTGAGGGGTTGGTCACTTCTGCCAGCCCTCGGTCTACCATCTCAAATACGCCCAGCTCGTGCGTTGCCCCAAACCGATTTTTCACCGACCGCAGCAGCCGATGGCTAGCAAACCGATCGCCTTCAAAGTACAGCACCGTATCGACCAAATGCTCAAGCACCTTCGGCCCCGCGATCGCGCCCTCTTTGGTCACATGTCCCACAATAAATAAGGTAATGCTCTCTCGCTTGGCAATCTGCATCAGCGCCGACGTGCATTCGCGCACCTGCGACACCGACCCCGGTGCCGACGTCAGCGCCCCGTAAAACAGCGCCTGAATGCTATCAACGACAGCCACGCGCGGCCGCAGCGACTCTAGCTCCATCAGGATGGTTTCGAGGTCGGTTTCGGGCAGAAGATAGAGAGCAGGTGTTTTGGCGCTTGGCGCTTGGCCCCCCTCTGCGTGTCTCCCCCTCTCCGCGTCCTCCCCGCCTTCCTTCTCCTCAATCCCGAGCCGCTGCGATCGCAGCTTCACCTGCTGACCCGACTCTTCGGCACAGACATACAGAATGGGCTGCTGCTGGGCTAGCTGATTGGCGACTTGGAGCAGCAGCGTTGATTTGCCAATGCCTGGATCGCCGCCTACTAGCACCAGCGAGCCTGGCACGATGCCGCCGCCTAGCACCCGGTCGAGCTCTTGATAGCCTGAGCGCAGCCGCACCTGCGGATGGTCTTCAATTTGGGTCAGGGTTTGGGCTAGGCGCGGTTTGGCTGGCGCAGCGCTCGGGCGGCGAGAAGACTGCGATCGCATGCTGGGTCGGGCGGCTTTGGTGTCAGTCGGGGCGCTGACCTGCTCTACTAAAGAGCTCCAGCTGCCGCAGACCGGGCATTTTCCAAAATATTGCGAGCTCTCAGCGCCACATTCGTTGCAGACGTAGATAGAGCGCGTTTTAGGCATTGCAGTGGACTAAAGAGAATGAAAGAACGGATGAACTACATTCTAGCCAATCGCGATTTTAGCCAGTTGCGATTTTAGCCAGTTGCGATTTTAGCCAATCGTGATTTTAGCCAGTTGCGATCGCGGCCCTGTTCGAGCAATTCGCTTGCGAATCTTGCGTAAGCTGAGCGTACCCGTAAGCTTAAATACCTACCCTAAACTCTATATATTAAGGAATTATTGCTTTCCGAAAGAATGGTTAAAAAAAATCGTTACTATTAAATTTAGTAGTTTGTGACACTACGCTAACAACCTTAAGACACTGTTAAAGCTGAATAGATTCAAGCATTTAGGGTTTTAGAAAGCACCTGCAGTGCTCGTGTTTTTTGTTTTACTCTGATTAAACTTAATTTATTTAGTCTCGAACGGTAACTTTTTATCGTGCTGCGTTGAGTAGGGGGGTCAAAGACCTTTGGAAAGCGTTAAAGAAAAAATCCTGGTAGTCGATGACGAAGCCAGCATTCGTCGCATCTTGGAAACTCGTCTATCCATGATCGGATACGACGTTGTCACGGCAGCCGATGGCGAAGAGGCGCTTGAGACTTTTCGCAATGCAGCTCCCGATCTCGTTGTCTTAGATGTGATGATGCCCAAGCTCGATGGCTACGGTGTTTGCCAAGAGCTGCGCAAAGAGTCTGATATTCCTATCATCATGCTGACGGCGCTGGGCGATGTAGCCGATCGGATTACGGGGCTAGAGCTCGGGGCCGATGACTATGTGGTTAAGCCCTTCTCGCCCAAAGAGCTAGAAGCGCGCATTCGCTCGGTGCTGCGCCGGGTCGAGAAGACGGGCACCTCCGGCATTCCTAGCTCCGGCGTGATCACCATCAATACGATTCGGATTGATACCAACAAGCGCCAGGTCTATAAGGGCGACGAGCGAATTCGGCTCACCGGCATGGAGTTTAGCCTGCTAGAGCTGCTGGTCAGCCGCTCGGGTGAACCTTTTTCGCGCTCAGAAATTTTGCAGGAAGTTTGGGGCTACACGCCTGAGCGACACGTCGATACGCGGGTGGTTGATGTCCATATTTCTAGACTTCGCGCTAAGCTCGAAGACGACCCCAGCAATCCTGAACTGATTCTAACGGCTCGAGGAACCGGGTACCTGTTCCAGCGGATTGTCGAACCAGGGGAAGAGTAGTCTGATAAAATTCTTAAAGTTTCTACAGATTCAATTCGATGGGTTTGACTCGAGCACGGATCGCAGTAGATGCGATGGGGGGCGACTACGCGCCGGCTGAAATCGTTCTAGGTGCTATCAGGGCCAAAGAAGAGCTCAATGCCGATATTCTGCTGGTGGGAGATCCCGATCAGATTAAGGCGTCGGTGTCTAGTCCAGATAGCCTGCGGCAGATTGAAATTGTGCCAGCCGAAGGCACCGTCGAAATGCATGAGGAGCCGCTGAGCGCGCTGCGGCGCAAGCCAAAAGCTTCGATCAATGTTTCCATGGAACTGGTTAAGCAGGGACGAGCCGATGCGGTGGTGTCTGCGGGTCATTCGGGCGCGGCAATGGCGGCAGCGCTGCTCCGGCTCGGTCGCCTCAAGGGCATCGATCGGCCGGCGATTGGGGCGGTCTTTCCCACGGTGATTGCTGGTAAATCTGTGCTGATCTTGGACGTGGGGGCAAACGTTGACTGCCGCTCTCGGTTTTTGGAGCAGTTTGCGCTGATGGGCAGCATCTACTCTCAATATGCGTTTGGCGTCGATCGTCCCAAGGTAGGCCTGCTGAATATTGGCGAGGAGCCAAGCAAGGGCAATGACCTGTCGGTGACCACGCATCAGGCGCTAGCAGACAGCCAGACGGTTAATTTTGTGGGCAACGCCGAGGGCCGCGATGTGCTTTCTGGCGATTTTGACGTGATTGTCTGCGATGGCTTTATCGGCAACGTGCTGCTCAAGTTCGCTGAGGCAGTTGGCGAGGCGGCCTTACAGATTCTGCGCGAGGAGCTGCCTCGAGGGATTCTAGGCAAGCTCGGGGTGATGCTGCTGAAGGGCAACCTGCGGCGCATTAAACAGCGCGTTGATCACGCTGAGCATGGCGGGGCGCTGCTGCTGGGCGTTGCCGGCATTGCGGTGATCAGCCACGGTAGCTCGCAGTCGCCGTCTATCTTTAATGCCGTTCGCTTGGCACAAGAGGCCGTCGATAACGAGGTGCTCGCGCACATTCGCGCTCGCTACCAGCAGGTAACCACTCAGTAGGTGCAACCACATCAGCCCACATCAGTCTGAGCAGGCAAAGAACTACATGGTCAAACAAACAGGATACGGGGTTGCCTTTGCTGGCAGCGGTTCTGCTGATATCAGCACAGCCCTCAGCAATGACGACCTAAGCCAGATCGTCGAGACTTCTGACGAATGGATTGCAACCCGGACCGGCATTCGACAGCGACGGATCGCAGGCGCGGCAGACTCACTGGCAACGCTTTCGGCTGAGGCGGCGCGCGGCGCGATCGCAATGGCGAACCTAGCGCCAGCTGATATCGATCTGATTTTGCTAGCCACCTCAACCCCGGACGATCTGTTTGGCACCGCCTGTCAGGTGCAGGCCGCGCTAGGGGCGCAGCGGGCGGTGGCGTTTGATTTGACGGCAGCCTGCTCTGGCTTTGTATTTGCGCTGATTACGGCGGCTCAGTTTATTCGCACCGGGGCCTATCGCAACGTGGTGGTGATTGGCGCTGACGTGCTTTCCCGCTGGGTTGACTGGCAAGATCGCACCACCTGCGTGCTGTTTGGTGACGGTGCCGGCGCGGTGGTGATGCAGGCCGCCGAGACCGATCGGCTGCTGGGGTTTGAGATGGGCAGCGACGGCAGCTTAAACGGCTGCTTAAACCTTAACTACCAGAGCGAAACGCAGCCGCTGGTGGGCGAAGTGCAGGTGCAAACTGGCACCTTTTTACCCATTACGATGAACGGTCGCGAGGTCTACCGCTTTGCAGTTAACCGCGTGCCGGAGGTGTTAGAAAAGTCGCTGTTTCATGCCGGGCTCGATACGGCTGATATTGACTGGCTGATTCTGCATCAGGCCAATCAGCGCATCCTCGATGCGGTGGCCAAGCGGCTAAAAATTCCGAGCGATCGCGTGGTCAGCAATATGGCTAAGCACGGCAATACTTCAGCCGCTTCGATTCCGATTGCGCTAGATGAGTGGGTGCGCTCTGGGCAGATTCAGCCTGGCGACAAAATTGCTACCTCTGGGTTTGGCGCTGGCCTCACCTGGGGGGCTGCTATCTTTGAATGGGGTTAGGATTAGGAGCATAGCCGATAGTTTATTGCTGCGATCATGCTAAACACGCCTTCTAAAGCTCGGCCAGTTCCCCAGCTCGAAAGCGGCGATCGACTGAATCGCGATGAGTTTGAGCGGCGCTACCAGGCTACGCCAGCGCTGAAAAAAGCCGAGCTAATTGAGGGAGTTGTCTACGTGCCTGCTGCGCTACGGTTTCAGAGTCATGCTCAGCCTCACGGTAACTTAGTGGGCTGGCTTTGGACCTACAAAGTGCTGACGCCGCACGTTGAGCTAGGGGATAACCCAACGGTCAGATTGGATGGGAGCAATGAGCCTCAGCCAGACGCGGTGCTGCTGATTGACGAGCTCGCAGGGGGGCAGGCGGCTATCGGCTTAGACGACTACATTGAAGGCGCGCCGGAGCTAGTGGTTGAAGTGGCTGCGAGCAGCGCCGCCATTGATTTGCATGACAAAAAACAGGCCTATCAGCGCAATCGCGTTCAAGAATATCTGGTATGGCAAACCTTTGAGTCCAAGGTGCTGTGGTTCTCTTGGCGAGAAACCGGCTATCAGCGGTTACCTATCACCGATGGCATTATCAAAAGTCAGCAGTTTCCAGGCCTTTGGCTGTCTGTGCCAGCGCTTATTCAAAACGATATGGCGACCGTCCTCTCAGTTTTGCAGCAGGGGCTCGCTTCTCCAGAACAGGCTGAATTTGTCAAGCAGCTGCAGGCGGCTGCCCAGCGCTGATTTTTTGCTTTGCTAAAGGCCCGTTTCTTGAGACAGTAGAAAAACTGTAGTGACGTATACTGAGCGATGGCAAAAACAGCGTGGGTGTTTCCCGGGCAGGGATCTCAGACGGTGGGGATGGGGGCTGACCTAGCCGAGCACGAGCTAGCACAGGAAAAGTTTGCAAAGGCTGAAAACATTTTAGGCTGGTCGGTGCTAGCGGTCTGTCAGGGCGAGGCCGACAAGCTTTCCCATACGCGCTACACGCAGCCCTGTCTGTATGTGGTCGAAAGCGTTCTCTGCGATTTGCTCAAAGCGCAGGGACAGCAGCCCGATCTGGTCGCTGGGCACAGCCTGGGCGAATATTCGGCGCTCTATGCGGCAGGCGTATTTAAATTTGAGGCGGGGCTAAAGCTGGTGCAGCGCCGGGCAGAGCTGATGTCGCAGGCGGCAGACGGGGCCATGGCCGCGCTGATGGGGTTCGATCGCGAGGAGCTGATGGCAAAGCTCGCGGCGACTGAGGGCGTGGTGCTGGCTAATGACAACAATCCAGGACAGGTGGTGATTTCTGGCACGCCGGCTGCTGTCGAGACAATTATGCAGGCGGTCAAGAGCAGGCGCGCGGTCAAGCTCAACGTCAGCGGAGCGTTTCATTCACCGCTGATGGCAGACGCCGCGCAGGCGTTCGAGTCGGTTTTAGCCAAGGTGCCATTTCAGCCGGCGCAGGTACCGGTGATGTCAAACGTAGACCCGACCCCTAGCACCGACGGTCGCATGCTCAAGCAGCGCCTGACCGAGCAGATGACCGGCTCGGTGCGGTGGCGAGAGATTTCGCTGCAGCTGCCGGAAGCAGACGTCGAAGCCGTGATTGAGGTCGGTCCGGGCAGCGTGCTCAGCGGGCTAATCAAGCGAACCTGCAAAGGATTGACCCTAATGGCAGTGGGGACAGCGGCCCAGGTTGCAGCCCTTCAAGGCGACGAATAGAGTGGCAATGACTGGATTTGAAATGAGGCAGTCGGCCTAGCTCAAAATTTCGTAGCTTTGAACCTCAAGCACAGGGCCGATCATGCTGGTCGTCACCAGGTCCTCACGGATCTGGCCCTCGACCTTCGCTTTGAGGTTCTCCTGCTCTAGCTCAGCAGTATCGCCATAGAGCTGATATTGGGTACCATCTTCGGCCGCTAGCGCCCAGACAAAAGCCCCCATCTCAACCCAGTGAACAGTGCCGGTAACGGTCGTCGCTGACATAGCCTTACTCCTGCTTATTTCTGAAAGCTAATGGAAAGTGCGATCGCGTTTAGCTTGAGCCGGTCGGCGGCCTGCGGCGGGCGTCGTCTGCGGCAACTCTGACAGAAACGGCGGCAATGCCTAAGCACAGCAGCGCGTTAATGCCGAGATAGGCCAGCGCCGGCGTACCGGTGCCCAGCCACAGTACGTAGGGTGATTCTAACAGGCTCACGGTCAAGAAGGCGGCGGTGCCCGTAGCGGTGCCAATCGCCAGCCACTTCAGCGCCGGATGGCTCAGCAGCAGCGCCATTAGCCCAAAAGGAATCAGGCAGCTAGCAAAAATCGGGTTGAGGCGCGGATCGTTCCAAACAATGCCGCCTAGCTCTGGCAGGGCGCTGCCCAGCAGCCGCAGCGGCCAGTGGGGCAGCACCGCAATGTGCACGCCCTTGAGCAAAAAGAGGCCGATTGCTCCTAAGACTAAGCCAGCGATCAGCGGCAGGCTGCGCCAGCTAAAGCGGCTGACCTGCTGTAGCAGCCAGGTAAAGCAGGCCGCGATCGCGCTCTTGAGCAGTATGTCTTTCCAAGCAATCGACTGCGGCTCAAACCAGACCAGACTGCGCAAGAACTGCCATAGCCAGGGCCAGAAAGGCAGGCGATCGGCAGCTAGCTGAGCGGCAGCCGCCGCATCGAGGCGACCGGCCCCGAAGGCATTGTCGCGATCGCCTTGGACCCGCTGGGCCGAGCGCTCTAAGATAGCAGCGACCTGCTCCGGAGGCCGCACGCCCATCGATTTAATCACAGCGGCCACGCCAGCCACGTGCGGTGCAGCCATGCTGGTGCCTTGAAAAGCTTTGAAGGCGGTAGTGCCGGTGCGGCGATCCAGCGTTTCTTGCAAAATGCCGCCGGCGCTGCCGGCTAGGGTAGAGCCGCCCGGTGCCGCAATGTCAACGCCGGTGCCGTAGTTCGAGTAGGGCGCTTTTTCACCGGCCGCATCGTAGGCCGAGACGCCCATCACATGGCGATATTTGGCTGGGTAGGAAGCGGCATCGGTAGACTCATTGCCGGCGGCTGCAACCATGACCACGTCTCGGTCGTAGGCATAGTCAATCGCCTCCTGCATCAGCTCAGAAAAGCCGCCCCCGCCCAGGCTCATGTTGATTACATCGGCCCCGTGGTCGGCCGCATAGCGAATTGCTTCAGCAATGTCAGAGACGGTGCCAAAGCCCTGTCGGCTGAGCACCTTTAGCGGCATCAGCGAGGCTTCATAGGCGATGCCGGCAACGCCGTAGCCGTTGTTGGTAGACTGGGCAATCGTGCCGGCCACGTGCGTGCCGTGACCGTTGTCATCGTCGGCTCGCGCCCGATCGTTGACAAAGTCATAGCCCGGTACAAACCCGGTTTTAGCCAAGTCGGGCACGCGGCTGATGCCAGTATCTAGCACCGCGACGGTGACGCCTTTGCCGCGCGTCTGGGCCCAGGCCCCTTCTACCCTGATGCTGTGCAGATTCCACTGCTGGCGATAGTCTGGGTCATTCGGGGCAAAGGTCGTGGCATAGACGTAGTTTGGCTCAATAAACTCGGTAAATTTGGCAAACTGGGAGCGGTGCAGGCGGTCGAGCAGGCTGCGATCGCCCTTGACCACATAAACGTGGTCAGCCGCTGAAAATTCGCTATTGAGCGCCGGGCTGAGGCCAAACTGCTGCGCCAGTGCCGCAACGCGCTGCTCGATCTGGGCAGTCTCTAGCGGGGCTTCGCGAAAGTCGAGCACAATCGACTCAAACGCCGCCTGAGGCTGGCCGGCTGATACTGGCTGCGATCGCACTCCGCTTAGCGCTAGAACTGCCGCTATGCCCACCAAAACCCAAAGAAAAAAGAGCCGCTTCATAGCTCAGCACCAAATCGAGACCTGTAAGCTGTCTCTTTCAAGATATCGACTGCAGCACGTTCTGTCAGGTCTGGTATTCTAAAATCCTGTCTTCTGAGGCGCGATATGTCTCAATCTCGCGAGCCGCTGATCAGCCTGGTGCTCTACCATCTGTTCAAATGGTCGGTGGTCAGTCCCGTGTTTCACGCCTATTTTCGGGGGCACGTGCTAGGGGTAGAGCACGTACCGATGAAAGGGCCGCTGGTGATTGTAGCCAACCATGCCAGCGACTTTGACCCGCCCATTCTCTCTAGCTGCGTGCGGCGACCGGTGTCCTACATGGCGAAAGAAGAACTGTTTCGCGTACCGGTGCTAGCGCCGGCCATTCGCGCCTACGGAGCCTATCCGGTCAAGCGCGGCTCAGCCGATCGCAGCGCCATTCGTGAGGCGCTCAAGCAGCTGCGCAACGGCTGGGCAGTGGGCGTCTTTTTACAAGGCACGCGCACCGCTGACGGTCGCATTCCTTCACCTAAGCTGGGCGCAGCCCTGATTGCTGCCAAGGCCCAAGCGCCGCTGCTGCCGGTTTGTCTCTGGGGTACCCACCGCATTTTGCCCAAAGGCGCTAAGCTGCCAAAGCCGCTGCCGCTCACCGTGCGGATTGCCCCGCCGCTGCCGCCGCCGGCCTCCGTTGAGAAAACAGCGCTGCACCGCGTCACGCAGAACTGCACTAACATCATTCATCAGATGCATGACTGCGGGCGCTAGGCCGTAGCAAAATCATCAGTGAGTTTCGAAGCAGTCAGGTTAAAATATTGCATTACACTGCAGCCTACCGAATGACTCCTCGGCGGGCGAATCGCTTTTAAATCTGCGTTTTGTCGTCATTTTGCCGTTAATGCAGCTTTGACAACCCATAATATGACACAAGAGTTAAAACAAGAGCTGACTTCGATGGTCGGTCCGGCGGCTTGGGAATGGCTTAAGCCGCACGCTTCGAGAGATGCCATCTTAATTGTTGACCCCAAGCTCGATCTGGTAGAAGTTGGGTTGGCGCTTGCCACCGACAACGTGCAGTCAGTGCAGCGCTGGATTGGCGAAGCACTGCTGACCAAGCCAACCTCAGAACAGCTGCAAACCTGGGGCAGCAGCAAACGCTTTGAGTCTTTGATTATTCAGCCCTACGTGCTGGTTCAAGATACTGCCAACGCTGGCTAAATTCATGACGGTCATGTCTCCGCCGCCGCCGCGATCGCTCTGGGACCGCCTCAACAGCTCAACTCTGCTGCGATTTTTGCTACTCTTTGCCAGCGGTTGGGCAGTCATTCAAACGCTGGCCTATTTCGAAATCGTGGTTGTCGTCTTTGTTTCAGCCACAATTTTTGCGTTTTTACTGAGTCATCCGGTGCGCTGGTGCCGGCGTTTGATGCCGCATAGCCTGGCCGTGGTGACGGTGTTCGGGGTTAGCCTGCTGATGCTCAGCGGCCTGGTGCTGACGGTCAGCCTGGCCGTGCTCTCACAGGGACCGCAGCTGATTGCCAGCATTGCCGAGTTTCTCAATTCGCTAGGGCCGCTGATTACGCGCGCTGAAGCTGTCCTCCAGCAGCGCGGCCTTGAAGTCGATTTGCAAACGCTCAACGAGCAGGCCAGAGAGCAGGCGCTAATATTGCTAGGGGCCGGGTTTGGTTTGCTGCAGGCGCTGCTGAGCAACTTTATCATCAC
>JAAHIA010000135.1 GCA_010671975.1 Leptolyngbya sp. SIO4C1
TGGATAGGGTTAGCAAGACCGCTAAGGCCGTGACCGTAAGCGAGCGTAGGCGAATAGCTGCCATATTGTGACTCCTCAAAATAAGCTTCCATGTGATAGCGGTGCGATTGGGCAATCGGTAGACCCGGCTGACCAACCCATCAACCATAGTCGATCTTGTTTAAAAGTGAAAAGTGAGTGCGATCGCGCTGCTCAAGCACTTTCGAAAGCCATGGCGATCGCAGGCTCAGCTGTCCTAGGCATAGCTTTAGACGAGCGCCGGTACGTCTACCTGGCCCGTCAGGCTAAAAGCGCGAGCTTCAGTGATGCGGACCTGCACTGTCTGTCCTTTGAGCTGGCTGATATCGCCCTCGCAAAACGTCAGCCGGTTGGTGCGGGTGCGGCCCATAACCTGCTGCGGATTTTTCGGGTTGATGTCTTCAATCAAAACGTCTTCAATCCGGCCGGCATAGCGCTGCGATCGCTCCGCTGCCTTGATAGCCACTAAATGATTCAGCCGCTGTAGCCGATCGCTCTTGGTGGCTTCATCCAGCTGATTTTCCCACAGCGCCGCCGGCGTATTCGGTCGGGGTGAATAGGCCGCCGTATTTAGCTGGTCAAAGCCGATGTCTTCTACCAGGCGCAGCGTCTGCTCAAACTGGGCCTCAGTTTCACCCGGAAAGCCGACAATCGCATCGGCGCTGATGGCAGCATCCGGCATGTAGTGGCGAATCTTGTCGATGATGCGGCGATATTTTTCCTGTGTGTAGCCGCGCGACATGGCCTTAAGCACCTCGTTATTGCCTGACTGAAACGGAATGTGAAAATGCTCGCAAACCTTTGGCAGCTCATTGCAGGCTACGATCAGCCGCTCGGTAAAGTAGCGCGGATGACTGGTGGCAAAGCGAATCCGCTCGATGCCCGGCACATCGTGAACAAAATAGAGCAGATCGGTGAGCGTGTGCAGATGACGGCCGGCTGGCGTGGTGCCCGGCAAATCGCGACCGTAGGCGTCGATATTCTGCCCTAGCAGCGTTACTTCCTTGAAGCCCTGCTGTCCTAGCTGCTCTATCTCAGCTCGAATCGCTTCGGGCGTGCGCGACTGCTCGACACCGCGCACGCTGGGTACAACGCAGTAAGTGCAGCGCTCGTTGCAGCCGTAGATCACATTTACCCAGGCTGTGATCTGACTGTCGCGACGCGGCTTGGTAATGTCTTCAAAAATGTGCACTGGCTCAGTTGCTACCACCTGAGCGCCGTCCAACACCTGCTCTAGCAGATCGCCTAGCCGGTTGGCATGCTGTGGCCCCATGACCAAATCTAGCTCGGGCACGCGACGCAGCAGCGACTCGCCTTCCTGCTGGGCGACGCAGCCAGCCACCACCAGTGTCAGATGCGGATTACTCTGCTTACGCTTGGCCTGTTTACCTAGATAGGAATAAACCTTTTGCTCGGCATTGTCGCGAATAGTGCAGGTGTTGTACAGCACTAGGTCCGCTTCTAGCGGCTCGTCCGTCCAGACCATGCCCAGCTCGTCGAGGATGCCAGCCATCCGCTCCGAATCGGCCTTGTTCATCTGGCAGCCAAAGGTGGTGATGTGATAGCGGCGAGTCATGGCGAAGTGCAAAGCAGCAGTCTACTATTGTGCCATTTTTAGGTAAGGCTGCAATCTCTGCCTATCGATACTACCGAAATTGGTGGCAACCCCTAAAAATTGTAAATAATGAAAAATGTTGGTTTTAAAATACTGCTCTATATGATTATGCATCAGCGCCGTTGTCATGCCAGGCTGCAGCATGGCTATTGCTGAATATCCGCTCCACAATCTGCTGCCGGCCCGAGCGCGGCTGGGCGAAGGCCCCATCTGGGACGATGTCAATCAGCTGCTCTACTGGGTTGATATCTACAACTACCGGGTTCATCGGTTTGACCCCGCTACGCGCGAGAACACGCACTTTGACGTCGGCGATACGGTGGGTGCGATCGCGCTAACCCACACAAATCAGATCTTGCTGGCGCAGCGGCACTGGCTGTCTTTTTTAGATTTGGAGACGCGCGAGGTCACTCGCATCACAGCGATTGAAGAAGATCTAGCGCCCAACCGGCTGAACGATGGTAAGTGCGACGCCGCCGGACGCTTTTGGTTTGGCTCAATGTCAGCGAATAAGGAGGCGGCTAGCCTCTATTGCTACACGCCATCCGGCCATCTGAAGCAGATAGAAACGGGGTTGACGATTTCTAACGGTCTGGGCTGGAGCCCAGACAATCAGACGTTTTATCTCACTGATTCGCCCACCGGCCACATCTATGCCTATGACTTTGATTTGGAGTCAGGTCAGATTGAGCATCAGCGCGTTCTGATTAACCTTTCAGAAGAAGATTTTTCGCCAGACGGCCTCACCGTTGATCAAGAGGGCTGTCTTTGGTCAGTTATGTGGGACGGCTGGTGCGTCGTACGGTTTGACCCAGACGGGCAGGAGATGGGGCGCATTCAGCTGCCGGTGCAGCGACCGACCTGCTGCACCTTCGGTGGCGAGGAAATGATGCAGCTGTTCGTCACAAGCGCCTCAGTTGGGCTGAGCGAAGAAGAGATTCAAAAGAGCTTCTTCTCAGGCGATTTGTTTGGGCTAGAAACCGATGTGGTAGGGCTGCCTTCACGCCGCTTTGGCGATGATGAAACTGCCAAAAAGCTGACGGTCAACTAGTACAAAAGAACCTGTCTGCCGATAGACGGCAGCCGCGCTGCCCAGCGCTACAACTAGGGAGTAGCAATGCTCTCAAACCTATGGCAGTGAGTGATTTAAAGCAAAGCAAGATGATGGCGCATCTTCTCGATGCGCTAGCCGATGGCCAGGACATCGGCCACTACGGGCGGCTGACGTTTGTGATGGTGGCCCGACATTTTTTGAGCGAGAATGAGCTAATTGAGCAGCTGCAGCAGGACCGCGACTTCAGCGCAGACGAAGCCAAGCGTCTCTATCAGCAAGTGAGCGAAAAAGGCTACAGCCCACCGCAGCGCGATCGCATTCTTGAATGGCAGCAGCAGCAGGACTTCGCGATTTGCCCCGACGCCGATGACCCCGATGCCTGCAACGTCTATCAGGATCTGCAGTTTCCCAGCGACGTCTACGAAAGCATTTCTGAATATTACGAAGAGAAAGCCAGCTAGGCTACAGCAACTGCGCCATAGCGACGGCTGTCGCCTGCCCCCCGAAAGCTGCCGTCTGCAGCGTTACTGACCGCGTGCACGCCGCCGAAAAACATGCTCTGCGCCTGCCACCAGACGTAGCGCTCAGACAGCGTCTGCGCTTCAATCGCGGCTCGATCAAAGCCCGGCTCTAGATGCAGAACGCCGTTTTCCCAGTGAATGCGGGGAGTGCTAACAGCTAGCTCGGGCGGCATCTGAAAGTCAATCAGGTTGGAGACGACCTGCAAAATCGCCGTGCGAATGCGGTTGGAGCCGCCGGAGCCCAGCACTAGCTGCGGTCGTCCGTCATGCAAAATCATCGTCGGCGCCATCATGGAGGAAATCCGCTGATTCGGCTGCCACTGATGAAAGCCGTGCGGGTTAAGATCCTCTTCGCCCAGCATATTATTCACCATAATGTCGGTGCCCGGAATCACATAGGAGGAGCCTTCACCGTTGGAGGTCGTAGCGCTCGCCGCATTGCCCTCAGCGTCAATCACGCTAATGTGTGTAGTGCTGCCCAGCTTGCCTGCTAGCTGCTGCCGATAAGCCTGCACATGGGTCGGTGATAAAAACTGCTCAGCCACGCCAGCGTCATAGAGCTGAGTGTCGTAGCCATCGCGCCGGGCCTGGTTAGTAAGCTGCATGGCCTGACTCAGGCAGCACAGATGGGCGGCCTCACTGTGCGAAAGTTCAGCTAGGTTGCACTCGCCCAGCAGCGCTAGCGAAAAAGCAATCAGCGCGCCGCCAGAGCTAGGCGGTGGATTGGTCAGCAAGGTCGAATCGCGATAGCAAATGCTCAGCGGCTGACGCTCAATTACCTGATACTGCTGCAGATCGGCTGAGGTCAAATAGCCGCCGCGCTCGGCACAGTCCTGCGTGAGCTGGGCCGCGATCGCGCCGCGATAGAAGTCATTCGGCCCGGCCGCCGCCAAATACTCTAGCGTATTGGCAAAATTGGGCATCCGCAGCGTTTCGCCCACTTTGAGCAGATTGCCCTGCGGCGCGTAGATTGCTCGCGACTCGGGCGTTGCCGTCAGAATTGGGCGCAGCAGCTGATAGACATAGGCAAAAAACGGGTTCACGCTCACGCCTTGACGCGCTAGGTGAATCGCCGGCGCTAGCACCTCCTTGAAGGGCAGCCGACCCAGCCGCCGCTGCACGGTGACGAGCCCTGCCACGCAGCCAGGCACCGCCATTGACCCTAGCCCAATGTGAAACTCCTGCACCGTGTCACCAAAATTGGCCTCAATCGGGTAGAAATCTAGCGCTGAGCCCGGCAGCCGGCGCTGCGGCGTCTGACTAAAAAAGTCAAACAGCGTATTCTCACCGCGATGGGTATGCGCTAGCAAAAAGCCGCCCCCCGCCGCCGAGGTCAGCACCGACTCAGCCACGCAGGCCGCAAGCACGCCGGCTACGGCTGCGTCAAAGGCGTTTCCACCCGCTCGTAAGATATCGGCTGCGGCCTCAGCCGTTTGGGTATGCCCAGCGGCGACAATCCCTCGCGATGGTTGAGACATTGAAGTTGATTCAGAAAATTGATTAGGGAATTTGCGATCGCGATTCTAGCAGCAACCTGTCACTGCTTGATAGGCTAATCGTTAGATAGACACAGTTTGCTGCATTTTTGCTGATATCTTCAGAAAAATTCTTCGAGTTTACTCAACTTCTATAAATAACCCTTTACAGTATTGCAAAACATAAACTCGGTATGGATGAGAAAACCAGCGAAAGCGATTTGAGCTCGTTAGTTTTAACTGAATAGCCATTATTAGAAAGTAGTAAAATAGCGATCCCCAAACTATTAACTTTGATTGAAGCTCAGCCGTTTAAGCCAGTCTTCCCCTATGATTGAAATTGAAGCGATGAGCTTCCCTGACAGATTAAACAGCTTGATACGCCAAAGGCTGAAATTTAAGTCTAAAAGCGATATCGGCTCTGTCTAAACATAGAAAAGAGGTAAACGCTGTTGAATTTGAATCTGTCTCGTTTGACCCAGCACCTAGCGCATAACGCTGATACTTCTAAAAGCTGAAAACTGGGAGCCATGCAGATATAGCAAAAGCTATCGGGTGCATCTCCGCTTATGTTTGAGCAAGGTCTAGAAGTTCCTCAGGAATATGGCTAGGTGCTGTTGATCTTAAGAGAGCTAGCACCTACGCGCCGCACAATCGCTATGGCCGAGTGCTTTCAAAAAAGGAACGCGGTTGAAAGCCTAGCAATCGCGCAATTAGACTATTCGGAAAAGTTTGCACGGCTTGGTTATAGCTGGCGACTGCCTGGTTGTATCGCCTGCGCTCAGCTGCAATCCGATTCTCCGTGCCTGCGGTTTCATATTGCAGGTTGATCAACAGTTCGCTAGAGCGCAGCGGCTCACGGCTAGCGGCAAAGGCTTGAAACTCTGCAATCGCAGCCTGCATTTGCACATTCGCCGCTCTCTGCTCAGCGATTGTCGTAGCGGATAAAAAGGTATCCCGCGCAGTGCTTAAATTCTGAATGACGCGCTCCTCGCGCTCGGCGTAGGACTCTGCTATCTGTACCAGCTGCGGGATCAGATCGGCGCGACGCTGCAGCTGATTTTCGACCTGCGCCCATTGGCTATCTGCGCTCGTTTTAGCGGCCGTCAGCCCGTTGTAGACGCTGCCCACCCAGAGTGCACCCATGACGGACAGAGCCACCGCGATCGCGCTGCCTCTTTTTAACCGCTTCTGCCGCTGCCTCTTTTGCTGGGCTGCCCGCCGCTGCGCCTGCTGAATCTGCGCGTAAGCCTGCCGCACCAGCGCTGGCGGAATTTGCACTTCTGCCCCAGCCGCGACTAGCTGCTCCAGCGAATAGCCCTCAGCCGCAGTTTGCTGCTGGTAGAGCTGGCTTGCTTTTTCTAAAATGGCCGCCGCTAATGCTTCAGAAATCGGCTGCCTAGCGTTTTCATCCTCAGCTTTCATTGCCCATCCTGCTTACCAGCTATCGCCTGCGCCGCCGCCACCGCTAGAGCCGCCGCCAAAGTCGCCAGCGCTGCTAGACGAGTCACCGCTGTAGCTCGAACCGCTAGAGCTGCTAGACGAACCACCGCTGTAGCTTGAACCGCCGGAGCTGCTAGACGAACCACCGCTGTAGCTTGAACCGCCGGAGCGGCTTCTAGAGCTGCTAGACGAACCACTGCGGTAGCTGCTAATGCTTAACCCTCTCGAAGCGGTCTGAAGACGCGGGATGGTGACTTGTTTTTTAGTCACTCCATCGCAGCAGAGGCAGGTCTTAGTAATCAATTTCCTGCCGTTGGAGCGGGCTGTTGCTGCTCGCAAAGTTGTTTCGCACTGCTCGACGGTGAATGCTTTGCACTTACGACAGTGCTCATGTCTGCGCGATCGCAGCACTTCTGAGAATAGATGTAGATCAAAGCCATTCTTAGCCCGCTTTGGACTGCATGTCGGACACTGCCAGCCTTCATAGCGGGTGCTCGACAGTTCTTGCGCTTTGCGCTCCGGCTTCGTCAGTTGCTGCTGCAGGGCTGGCTGATCAACGCGCTGCATCGGCTGGCTGCACTGCCGACAAGCTAAATCGGAACACTGCGATCGCATCAGCCGCACTACCCCAGCGCAAGCCCCGCCAAAAGCTGCCCACAGCAGCGGTGAGAACAGCAGCAGTAGTGGCATCATGACAATCGGAATAATTGCTACGATAGCGGCCAGTAAACATAGCAGCATCAGTCTACCCAGTGCCGCTGCCGCTGCTTTGATTGCCGGCAGGCTACGCTTTTGACAGCACCAAAGCTCATAGCCTAGCCAAATTGTGATCAGCAGCGGCTGTAGCAAAAGTAGCCACCGATTCACGTAGCCCAGTGCTGTCCAGACGCTGGCAAACCAAAAAAACAAAATCCACCAGCTGCGCACTAGCCGCCTAGCAAAATTTTGAGCGACGCCTGATGGCACAGGCTTTAGCGTTCCATCATACGATGTGTGATCGTCATGGAGCCAGTGCAGCATACTGACCAGTAGCCGATTCTGGTGCTGAGGCTCGAATCGCTGAGTTCGGCCGATTGGAGCAATACGAGCGGGCCGTGAGCCTTGTTTGACCACCCACCCTACCGCAGCAACCGTAGCAGCAGTTAGCGCCGTCGCTATTAGCACCGTGCGATTAAATAGCCAGCTGTTGGATCGCTCTATTCGGTCTAGCGGCGTTAGTGGCTCAAAGGTTTCTGTTTCCAGCGCCGTCACGATTGACTCGGTCCCGGCTAGAATGCCCGCAGCAAAGTTACCCTGCTTAAACTGAGGCGTGACCTGCGTGCGCAAAATCTCTCCCACTTTGGCATCAGGCAAGATAGGTTCAACACCGTAGCCAGTTTCAATCTCGGTGCGGCGATCGCCAATGGAAACCAGAAACAAAACACCATTGTCCATGCCTTCTTTGCCCAGCCCCCAGGCATTAAACAGCTCGGTCGCAAAAGTCTTTGGCGTACTTGCGGGCTGAGTATTTGGCACCGTCACCACCGCAATCTCAGCGCCATTGGCGGCCTCAAGCGCCGAGATCATCTGATTGAGCCGATCTTCACTGCTGGCATCAAGCACGTTGGCCATATCAGCGACCCAGGTACCATCAATCTGACGCGGATTCGGTACCTCCGAGATGGGGACTGCGGCACTAGGCAGCAGCGGCATCAGTGAGAGCAAAAGACCGAGGCCCACACCAATGCAGAGCAGCAGCGGCGAACAACGCTTGAATCGAGCTGTAGAAGAAGACGGCATCGCTAAAAATTTTCAGGAAAGTAAAAAGGCGCAGTTAGAAACTACAGGAACTAGCCTCAGCTTTCCCGATATCGCTCAGCCATGCGGCGAAATTTGCTTGAAGGGCAGAAAAAAGTCAGAATCTAGCCCCGTTCTGACTTCTGATTTGCTGATTTTCTAACTGCCTAAAACAGCCGCATTTGTTCGCTGTCTATCTGTGCATCTGAATCAACCGCCGCTTTGACAGCCGGCATTGGCCCTCGCTTGGATGCCAGCCGATCGGCCAGCCGCGTCGTCTCAGGCAGGCGATACTTGGGCGTACACTGCAGTACGTAGTCCAGCGCCGTGTCTAAGCTGATGCGGTGACCCACGGAGATATAGAGCGGATTCGTGCGCGTGCGGCTGCGGAGGACCGCGCCAATTTGCTCGCCCTTATCCATTAAGGGCACCCATGCACCTTTTTCTTCCGGTACAGGTGCGTGCGTACCCACCAGTCGTGATTTAGCCACGCCGATGGTTGGTTTGTCGATGATTAGCCCTAAGTGCGAAGCAATCCCTAGCCGTCTAGGATGTGCAATGCCTTGACCGTCGCATAGCAGCAAATCGGGCGTGTGCTTGAGCTGGCTCAGCGCCTCTAGCACCGTAGGCACCTCGCGAAATGAGAGCAGCCCCGGCACATAGGGAAAGGTCGTCGGCTGGTAGGCCAGCCTGTGCTCCAGCAGCTCCAGTTGGGGAAAGCTCAAAACGACGACAGCGGCGCGGGTGACGGTGCCGTCTTGCTCAAACCCGGCGTCTACGCCCGCAACCGTGGTGACTTCACTGAGGCGATTGGTCGTGATCACTTGCGATCGCAGCTGATTTTGCAGTGCGATCGCCTGGCTCGCGGCTGTCGGCCAGGTCTCAGGAAAGTTAATCTTCATAGGGTTTTTCAGGTAAATGCGGCATTCTCAGCTAGCATCGAGTCACAAGTTCATCAGTACGACGATTGCCATAATGCGCTTATCAATTTTTATAGCAGCTTTGGGTGCCTCGCTCTGCCTCAGTGCGCCAGCAGCGCCAGCGTCGCAAATTGGCTCTAGCGCACCTATGACAGTAGCCACAGTCGAAGGTTCGCCTGAAGAGCGCGGCATTTCGCCAGAAACTTGGTTTCTTAGCAGTCAGACCGTCTTTGCCTTTGCTATTTTACTGAGCGCGCTGGCGCTAACCTACGGCGTGCGCGAATATAAGCGCTATCATCGCTGGCAGCGGCTGGAGTTTCTGCGGCAGGCAGTGCATCAGTTTGAGCAAGATCCTGAGATTCGCAACGCGCTAAAGATTTTAGACTTTGAAGAATATCGCGACTATTCAATCACGCTGCCGCAGAGCTCAGAGCCGGTTTCTTTTCGCGTGGATGCTCAGCTGCTAGCGTCAGCGCTGGCCGGCCACGATGAGCGCACTCGGATCAAAAAAGAGATCGATGAAAAGCGGGCTGAAGGCACGCTCACAGAAGAGGAGCTGCTGCGCTACCACATCGCTACCGCGCTGCGTGACTGGTTCAACAAAATGCTCAACGGGTTAGAGCATTTCGGCTACTTTATCGAATCTGGTCTGTTTACTGCAAAAGAGCTACGCCCTTGGCTAATTTACTGGATACGGCTGATTGGCGATGTCTCAACCCGCTGGGAAGGCTCGTCTAAGCTATATGACCAGCTTTACAGCTACATTCACAACTATGGTTTCTTAGGCGTGCAGCGTCTGTTCGAGCGCTTCGGCTATCGCATTTTGCCCTCGCCCTACAAAGACAAGGACTTTGCCATCAGCGATCCAACGCAGTACAGCACAAAGCTAGCCCTGGCCTTAGCGAAAGCCTCCTACCTAATCTATCAAGACAAAAAATACGTCGCTGAGATTGCCCGCCGCTGGGGCATTGATATCAAGTACGATTTTCGCTATTTCAACAATCGCGGTCGCGACACGCAGGCTTTCATCTTGCGCACCGATCGCTTTATGGTGCTGTCTTTTCGCGGCAGTCAGGAGATGCAGGACTGGTTCACTAATTTCAATACTAAGCTGCGTCAGTTCACGATTCGCAAAGAAGGCATCACAACAATTTCCTCTTACAAAGGCAAAGTCCATACTGGCTTTTTCTTAGGCTGGGCCAGCATTGAACGCTCGGTATTAGAGCAGATCGCTCGCTGGAAGACCACCTGTCTCAAGCAGGGACAGGCGCTGCCGCCGCTGCTAATTACAGGTCACAGCCTCGGTGGTGCGCTGGCAACCATGGCAGCCGCCTCACTGAGCGAGAACGTGATTGATGTGGCTGGGCTCTATACCTTCGGGCAGCCCCGCGTTGGCGACTGGACCTTCTCTCGTCAGCTGAATAAAAATCTAGATGGTAAAATCTTTCGCTTTGTCAACAACAATGACATCGTGCCGCACGTGCCGCCGCCTTTTTCACCTTGGAATCCAACTCGATTCTATAGCCACCTAGGTGCGATTCGCTATTTCGATTCAAAGGGACTGCTAGTCGCGAACTTTAAAGGCTTTAATCGCGCTTGGGATGCCTTGTTGGGGCTGGCAAAGAGCGTCTTCGACAAAGGCTTTGATCTGATTGCCGATCACAGCATGCAGTACTACATTAGCTATTTGGATAAAGCGCTGCAAGAAGAAATAGAAGATAGGGCTGCGATCATGCTAGAGACCGATAAGTCAAGGGTTTAGCGACCCATCAGAAATTTAGAACTATGCTGCAGCCGGCGATTCATCAACCTAGACGAAGAACAAAATATTCGAGATTAAAGACTGTATGTAGAGCCTTGCTAATCTGCTTTACTGCGCTTGTTTTGCAGACAGCCGCAGCTGCTCGATCATCTCAGAGCACAGCTGGCTATCAGATTGTAGCCATGCAACCAATTCAGCAGCAGGAACAAGCTGCACAGGAGAGGCAAAACGAGCCGCCCCCATGGTTGTTGGAGTTTATTATTGCAGCTGTAGGTATCTGGCTGACGCTGGTACAGCTCTATTTAGAGCAGCGAAGGGACAATCGAGAAAA
>JAAHIA010000136.1 GCA_010671975.1 Leptolyngbya sp. SIO4C1
TGACACCGTCGATTTCAAACTTAGGCTCTTTGACGGCAACCGAGTCGAACTGGTAAGCATCTGCGTTGGATGGTGGCGCTTCAAGCAGATCAAATAGCGCAGTAGGAAACTGTCTGAACAAGCGGTAGAACAGTGAATCGCGACGCATTAAAAATTGCTAGAGGAATATCATCGCTTCATCATGGCAAATCTTTGTACCGATAGGTACGCACAGACTACCCGTACGATTAGACATTCTTCCCCATCTTCCCTACCAACCAACCTATTGACTTACGCTGCTCAGGGCCTTATCGTGAGTAGCTAAGCCGTTTACCCAAATGGCCTCAGAACTCACGGACCTTAGCGCCACCTGAAGGTAGTGGCATACCAACAGGCGGCTAACCACCCAGTTTCACACGCAAACTAGGCGGCTTGGTTGATTTTACTCTAGCCTCCCCGATTTGCACTATGTACCGGGTTGCTAGGGTTTTTGAGTTCTGTTTCCTCGGGCGATCTTAATTAAATAGGGCTAAACCCCCGTACCCGCCATTTCGCGATCGCGGGGTTTCTCTTTGTCGCGATCGTCAGGCTCGTCATCGGCGGGCAAAAACCGATCGCTGAGCTGCTTCACGACGATATAGAGAATCGGCACAACAAACAGGCTCAAAAAGGTGGCAACAAACATGCCGCCAAAGACGGCCGTGCCGAGCGACTGACGGCTGCCGGCGCCGGCACCGGTGGCAATCACCAGCGGGAAGATGCTGCTCAGCGTTGAGATCGCCGTCATTAGGATCGGGCGCATCCGCTGCTGGGCAGCTTCTAGCGCGGCTTTGACAATAGGCTTGCCCTGCTCGCGCAGCTGGTTAGCAAATTCGACAATCAGAATCGAGTTCTTACTGGCCAGGCCAATCAGCATCACCAGACCAATCTGACAGTAGACGTCGTTCGGCAGACCGCGCAGCGACTGAGCCAGCAGCGCTCCCAGCACCGCCAGCGGTACGGCAAAGAGAATAATCACCGGGTCGACATAGCTCTCGTACTGCGCTGCCAGCACCAGGAAGACAAAGATAATCCCCAGGCCAAAAATGATCGGGGCCTGGTTGCCTGACTGGATCTCTTCTAGCGCTGTACCAGACCATTCATAGCCCAGACTAGCGGGCAGTACCTGACTGGCAACCTGCTCCATGGTGTCAATCGCAGCGCCAGAGCTAACGCCCGGTGCGGCCTGACCGTTAATCGCAATTGAGCGAAAGAGATTGTAGTGATTGATCGTCTGCGCACCGGTGGTTTCGGTGACCGTGATCAGATTGCCGAGGGGAATCATGCGATCGCGGCCTGAGCGCACATAGAGCTTGCCGATATCGCTGGGCTTCGAGCGATACTGCTCGTCGGCCTGCACATAGACGCGATAGGTGCGCCCCTGCAGCGTAAAGTCGTTGACGTAGCGCGATCCTAGATAGGTTTGTAGCGTGCTGAAGATGTCATCCACATCGACATCTAGCGACTTAGCTTTCTCACGATCGACCTCGATCTGCAGCTGCGGCGTGCTAGCAGCGTAGGTGCTAAAGACCTGCTGCAGGTTCTCATTCTGATTGGCCACACCGAGCAGCGCAAACATATTCTGCACCAGCGTATCTAGCCCCGAATTGCCGCGCCGATCTTGCAGCTGAAATTCAAAGCCACCAAAGCTGCTCAGGCCCTGAATCGCCGGCGGGTTCACTGGCAGCACGCGGGCTTCGGTAATCTGTGAGAACTGGCCAAACAGCTGCTGAATCAGGCTAAAAGCCGAGACGCCATCCGGGCGCTCTTCCCAAGGCACTAGCGTGGTGAAAATTACGCCGTTGTTGGCAGTGTTGCCGCTAAAGCTAAAGCCGCCCACTGCAAAGGTAGCGCGCACGCCCTCCTGAGCCAAAATGGTCTCTTCGATCTGGCTCATGACGCGGCTGGTCTGGTTCAAAGAAGTCCCTTCTGGCCCCTGAATTAGAGTAATGAAATAGCCCTGGTCTTCATCTGGCAGGAAGGCAGAGGGCACGCTGGTATAGAGCCAGCCGGTGATCACCAGCAGCGCCACAAAAGCCGCTAGCACCAGCGATTTCACTCGGGTTAAAAAGCGCAGCGTGTCGCGATACTGATCGCGCAGCCAGTCGAGACCCTGGTTGAACTTACTAAACAGGCGACCTAGCCAGCCGCCTGTGCCCTGCTTGCGCCGCAGCAGCAGCCCCGAGAGCGTCGGGGTGAGCGTGAGGGCATTGAAGGTAGACAGCGCGATCGCAAAGGCAATCGTCAGCGCAAACTGGCGATAGAGCGCGCCGGTCGTACCTGGAAAAAATGCCACCGGAATAAACACGGCCATCAGTACCAGCGAGGTGGCAATCACCGCGCCGGTCAGCTCTTTCATTGACTGGATAGCAGCCTGCTTGGGCGGCAGATTCTGATACTGAATCTTGGCTGAGATATCTTCAACCACGACAATCGCATCGTCTACCACCATGCCGGTAGCCAGCGTCAGGCCAAACAGCGTCAGACTGTTGATTGAGAAGCCAAAGATTTTGATGATGGCGAACGTCCCAATCAGCGCCACCGGAATAGTGATGGCTGGAATCACCGTCGTGCGCCAGTCTTGCAAAAAGATAAAGATTACCAGCACCACCAGGCCCACGGCCTGTACCAGCGTCCAGATAACGCGCGAGAGCGACTGCTCAACAAATTCAGTCGTATCAAAGCCGATGCCGTACTCCATCCCCGGCGGAAATTCTGCGGATAGTTCCGCCATCTTCTCCTTCACACCCTGCGCAACGGCCAGCGCGTTGCTGCCCGGCAGCTGAAAAATGCCAAGACCCACGGCCTCGTTGCCGCGAAAGCGCAAAAACGTGTTGTAATTTTCAGCACCGAGCTCGGCTCGGCCCACGTCTTTGAGCGTCACCAGCTCGCCATTCTCCCCGGTCTTGATCACCAAGTCTTCAAACTCGGAGACATCCTGCAGCCGACTCACCGCTCGCAGGTCAATCTGAAAGGTCTGATCGTCCGGAGCCGGAGCCTGCCCAATCTGACCAGCGCCCACCTGAATATTTTGCTCGCGCAGGGCGCTGGCCACATCGTCAGCCGTCAAATTGCGGCTAGCCAGCCGATTCGGGTCGAGCCACAGCCGCATGGCGTAGGTTCGTTCTCCAAAGATAATCACGTTGCCGACGCCGGGCACCCGCCGCAGCGCATCCACCATGTAGAGATCGGCGTAGTTGCTCAGAAAAACGTTGTCGTAGGTGCCGTCAGCTGAAAACAGGCTCATCGCCAGCAAAATGTTGCTGTTCTGCTTCGAGACGGTCACGCCCGTCTGGCGCACCGAGTCGGGCAGCTGCGGCTCGGCTAGCGACACGCGGTTTTGCACATCGACGGCAGCAATGTCTTTATCACGGCTGGCATCAAACGTGACGGTGATGCTGCTAATGCCGTTGTTGCTGCTATTGGAGGTGATGTAGCGCATCCCCTCAACGCCGTTGATTTCTCGCTCAACCACCGTAGTGACGGCTTTCTCAACCGTTTCGGCATCAGCTCCGATGTAGTTGGCTGTGACCTCAATTTGAGTCGGGCTGATGTCGGGATACTGGGCAATCGGCAGTGTCGGAATGCTCACCGCCCCAATCAGCAAAATGATGATGGCGCAGACGGTAGCAAAAACAGGCCGCTTAATAAAATAGTTGACCATGGAAGATGCCTTGAGCGATGGGCAGGCCGGATGGCCGGATAGCTATGAGCCGCTATTGGACTGAGCGCCGCTGCTAGCGGCCGACTCGGATTCAGACTGAGGCGCAATTGGCGTGCCGTCCTGCAGGTTGAGCAGCCCGGAAGTGACGATAGTTTCGCCCGGCGAGAGGCCATCGAGCACCTGATAGCTGTTGCCCTGCATATCGCCTAGCGTGACCGGGCGCAGCTTCGCCACCTGCTGCGGTGCCTGATCTTGGCCCTGAGGCTGGCTTTGAGACTGGCCTTGGGCGGCGCCAGCTTCCCCCTCAGACGGCTCTGGCTCGGCTGTGACATAGACAAACGTCTGCCCACCCAACCGCGTCACGGCCGTGGCCGGCACCAGTAGCCCCGGGCCTTCTTCCAAAATGACGCGCACGTCGATGCGCTGATTGTCTTGCAGACGACCCGCACCGCCTGAAAATCGCGCTTTGGCTAGCACGGTCTGCGTATCGGGGTCGGTCTGGGGTGAAATAAAGCTAATGGCCCCCGTGGTAATCGGCGTATCGCTGCCAAAGGTCAGCAGCTCAACCGGCATGCCCACTCGCATTTGCTCGGCCTGCTCGGTCGGTACCGAAATTTCTAGCTCTAGATCGTTATTCTGGGTAATCGTTGTTAGCGTGCTGCCAGCCTGCACGTAGTCGCCCAGCTCTACCTCAATGTCGCCAACCGTGCCGGCAATCGGGGCTGTGACAGTTTTATCTAGCAGATCTTCCTGGGTGGCGGCGGCAGTGGCTTCTGACTGAGTTAAAAAGGCATCGGCCTGGTTTAGGCTAGCCCGGGCCGCTTCAATCTCTTGCGCTGAAGCCGCCAAAGATGAAACTGCGGCGCTGCGATCGCGCGCTACCTCATCGAGCTCCTGCTGGGCTAGGGCACCGGCAGCCACCAGCCGCTGCGCTCGGTCGTATTCAGTATTTTGCAGCTCGACTTCAGCTTCGAGACGAATGCGCTGGGCCTCGAGCGATCGCAGCTGCGCTCTGGCATTATCCCGCGCTGAGCGAGCCGCGCTGACGCTAGCCAAAGCCGCATTCAGCTCAGCCTGAGAGCGATCGGCACTGAGCTCCATCACCGGGTCGCCGGCGGCCACCTGATCGCCAGACGACACGTAGATACGTGTGATTCGACCCGAAGCTTCAGGCTGCAGGACAACGCCCGCCTGAGAATCCAGCGTGCCGACAAACTCGGCCTGCTCGCGCACCGTAGTCGACTGCATCCGCTCTAGCGTCACCGGCACCGCCTGCGGCCCGCCTGCTTGGGGTCCGCCTTTCGGTCCAAACAGCCGCCACAGGGCAAACCCACCGCCGGCAATCACAATCAAAGCTGCGGCTGCTAGCAGCCAGTTTCGCGGATTCTGAGCCAGCGGCTGCGGCTTTGCTACAGACTCCATCACCGACGTTTCGGCTGCGGCAGACTGAGAGCTAGATGGAGAAACCATGAAGGAAATCGTATCGGCAGATACGTCAGCGTTTAATAACTAAGTCCAAGTTTGGCTGGCAATCGAGAAAGAAAAGAGAGGGCTGCCTACGCTCTCGAAAAACCAGCAGTAGTTCTAGAATATCGAACTTTAAGTAATTTGTACGTTTAAATTAAACTGATCGGTTCAGTTCGCACATCTAACCTAAGCTAGATGCGACTGTAAAGCTGTCAGACTAACTACATCGCGTAAAAATGCGCGAAATGGCGTATTCAAGCCAAAAGCGCTCGGAATACGCTGAGCGCCTTCAATCAAATCCGCGATGGATACTAGATACAGGGGGGAAAATCGGCTAATCTAAAACTCATGCTCTACAGATAGCGTTTTAACGGATAGCCGCGATCGCGGCCGTCAGGCTTGAAAGCAGCGCCGTCTATAAAGTAAATTTGTACTATATTCGCAGTAGGCTCGCCCATGTCTTTTGTCGGTCTGCACATCCACAGCGATTACAGTTTGCTTGATGGTGCCAGCCAGCTACCGGCACTGATTGATCACGCCCTAGCGTTAGAGATGCCTGCGATCGCGCTGACCGACCACGGCGTCATGTACGGCGCAGTCGAGCTGCTAAAAGTCTGCAAAGGCAGAAATATCAAGCCGATTATCGGCAACGAAATGTATGTGATTAACGGTGACATCACGCAGCAGCAGCGTCGCCCCCGCTATCACCAGGTGGTGCTAGCAAAAAATACCCAGGGCTACAAAAACTTGGTGAAGCTGACCACCATTTCGCACCTCGACGGCGTACAGGGGCGCGGCATCTTTTCTAGGCCCTGCATTAATAAAGATCTGCTAGAGCAGTATCACGAAGGGCTAATCATCACCAGCGCCTGCCTGGGCGGCGAGGTACCGCAGGCAATTCTGCAGGAGCGCCCCGACGTCGCCCGCCGCGTTGCCCAGTGGTATAAAGACTTGCTAGGTGACGACTACTATCTCGAAATTCAAGATCACGGCTCACCCGAAGATCGGATTGTCAATGTCGAGATTGTGCGCATTGCTCAGGAACTCGACATCAAGATTATAGCCACCAACGACTCTCACTTTATCTCCTGTCTAGATGTTGAAGCTCACGACGCGCTGCTCTGCATTCAGACCGGTAAGCTCGTCACCGAAGACAAGCGCCTGCGCTACAGCGGCACCGAATATCTCAAGTCGGCTAGTGAAATGCGACGGCTGTTTCGCGATCACCTACCGCAGGAGATTATTGACGTAGCCGTCGCCAATACCGTTGAAGTCGCTAATAAGGTCGAAGACTACGACGTGCTGGGCAATCCGCAGATTCCTAATTTCCCGGTGCCAGAAGGTCACACGGGCGAAAGCTACATGGCTCAGGTAGCGCGCGAGGGCTTATTAGCGCGGCTAAAAGTTGCCAGCTACGACGCGGTTGATTCGGTCTACAAAGAGCGTCTGGAATATGAAATCCAGATGATGCACCAGATGGGCTTTGCCACCTACTTTCTGGTGGTGTGGGACTACATTAAGTTTGCCCGCGACCACAATATTCCAGTGGGGCCAGGGCGCGGCTCGGCTGCCGGGTCGCTGGTCGCCTACGCGATGGGCATCACCAACATTGACCCAGTGCACCACGGGCTGCTATTCGAGCGCTTCCTCAACCCGGAGCGCAAATCGATGCCGGACGTGGATACCGACTTCTGCATTGAAAAGCGTGAGAAGGTGATTGAGTACGTCACTGAAAAATACGGCAAAGACCACGTGGCGCAGATTATCACCTTTAACCGCATGACCTCCAAGGCGGTGCTCAAAGACGTGGCGCGAGTGTTAGACATTCCCTACGGCGAATCCGACAAGATGGCAAAGCTAATTCCAGTGTCGCGCGGCAAGCCGACCAAGCTCAAGGTAATGATCTCAGACGATACGCCCGAGAAAGAGTTCAAAGAGAAATACGACAGCGGCTCGCTCGTGCCCGGTACCGCTGTTACCTATCGCCGCTGGCTCGACATGGCAATGACGATTGAGGGCACCAACAAGACCTTCGGTATGCACGCGGCGGGCGTAGTGATTTCTGCGAAGCCCCTAGATGAGCTGGTGCCGCTGCAGCGCAACAATGATGGCGCAGTGATCACGCAGTACTACATGGAAGATGTAGAAGCAATTGGCCTGCTGAAGATGGACTTTCTGGGCCTGCGCAACCTCACCATGATTCAAAAAGCGGTCGATTATATCGAACAGACCCACGGTGAGAAGCTCGATCTCGACGGTCTAGCCTACGACGACGCTGAAACCTACAAGCTGCTGGGGCGCGGTGAGCTGGGCGGTGTCTTTCAGCTAGAGTCGTCCGGGATGCGACAGATTGTGCGCGATTTGAAACCCTCGGGCCTTGACGATATCTCCTCAGTGCTGGCGCTATACCGGCCGGGACCGCTCGATGCCGGGCTGATTCCCAAGTTTATCAACCGCAAGCACGGACGCGAACAGATTGACTACGCGCATGAGATTCTAGAACCGATTTTGCAAGAAACCTACGGCATCATGGTCTTTCAAGAACAGATCATGAGAATCGCGCAGGATATGGCGGGTTATTCGCTGGGCGAAGCCGATCTGCTGCGGCGGGCGATGGGTAAGAAGAAGCAGGCCGAGATGGACAAACATCGAGGCAAGTTTATTGAAGGCTCGGTACAAAAAGGCGTTCCCAAAAAAGTAGTCGAAGCGCTCTGGGAACAGATGGTAAATTTTGCCCAGTACTGCTTTAACAAAAGTCATTCAATGGCCTATGGCTATGTGACTTTTCAGACGGCATATCTAAAAGCCAACTACCCAGTTGAATATATGGCAGCGCTGCTGACGGCCATCAGCGGCGATCAGGACAAGGTGCAGATGCACATTGCTAACTGCGTCAGCATGGGCATTGAGGTGCTGCCGCCAGATGTGAATCGCTCTGGGGTAGACTTTACGCCAGAAGAGAGGAGTATCTTGTTTGGCCTCTCAGCGGTGCGCAACGTGGGGCTAGGGGCAATTGAGGCGCTGCTGGAGTCACGCGCTAAAGACGGATCGTTTAAGTCGCTGGCCGATCTGTGCGATCGCATCGACCTGCGCGCCGTCAACCGTCGTGCTCTAGAGGCGCTAATCCACTCGGGCGCCATGGATAGCATCAGCAGCAATCGTCGACAGCTGATTCACGACCTAGAGTTTGTGATTGACTGGGCGCAGTCGCGGGCTAAAGATCGAGAAGTGGGTCAGGGCAACCTGTTTGACATGCTAGGCGGCAGCAGTACAGACAGCGCCGATAGCGGCCCCAGCAGCGCTTATGAAGCAGCCCCTAAAGCCCCGCCGACTGAAGACTTTGAGCCGCAGGAGCGGCTGCGACTAGAAAAAGAGCTGCTGGGCTTCTACATTTCCGATCACCCACTGAAGTCGGTGCAGCGACCGGCCCGCATTCTCGCCCCGATTAGCATTGCCGAACTCAGCGAGCAAGCCGATAAGGTCACCCTCAGCGCCATTGTCATGCTGAGTTCCGTCAAGCCAGTGACCACCAAGAAAGGCGATCGCATGGCCATTTTACAAATCGAAGATCTCAGCGGTCACGCTGAGGCCGTGGTCTTTCCTCGCTCATTTGCCCGGATTGGGCAGTATATCCAAGCCGATGCGCGGCTGATGGTTTGGGGCAAAGTCGATCGGCGCGATGAGCAGGTGCAATTTATCGTCGATGATGCCGAACCGATTGAGGCCGTGCGACTGGTTACGGTAGAGCTCAATCCCAATATTGCCGGCGACATCGAGCAGCAGTATCGGCTGCGCAACGTGATTCAGCAGCAGCAGGGTGAAGACAAATATGCAGCTAAAGTGCCGGTGATTGCGATGATCACCTATCAAGGGCACCGACAGGCCGTGCGGCTGGGCGCTCAGTTTCGAGTGAAAGATCCAGAAGCGGCTGTGGCAGCGCTGATGGCCGCTGATTTTCAAGCACGGGCAACGCCGCTGGTGAGCGCGTAAGGGGAATGCTAAGAAAACTTTTATCTATCGACTTCAAAGCTTCAAAATTCTCACAGATATAGGCAAGTCTTATTAAAATATCTTGCTTCATTCAGTATTCTCTCCTGTAAAAAAGAACGACGCAGCATCCTTTACAAAACCTTGATCTAGGCGTGCTGGTCATTTTTCATAGTATTTTCGGACAAAAAATCAGCAGCTTTTCTCGATCTAGGCTTAGCCAAAGCGTCAACAAATTTTTGAACATTAGAAAACTTGTATATTGTACAGAGCAGCACAAGATTCACTACCTTTTTATTAGTTCTTATATGTCGCGGGATGCCTTAATTGTTGGGATTAACAGCTATCAAAATCTGCCTGACTTAGGAGCTGCTGCTACTGACGCAGAAGCTATGGCTCAAGTTTTACAAACGCAGGGAGAGTTTCGGGTACAACGCCTGCCAGAGGTTGTTGAAGGGCAGCACTTGTCTATCGGGCAGCGCACGGCTGTCACCACTCGAGCGCTTGAAGCCGCTCTAATCCAACTTCTAAAACCCCAGGGTAATAGCGTCCCAAGCCTAGCTTTAGTCTATTTTTCAGGACATGGCTTACAGCGAGAAGCCGGCATCCGAGAAGGGTATCTAGCCACTAGTGACACAAATATAGTCCTCGGCAATTTTGGAATTTCGCTCTCCTGGCTGCGTCGTTTACTCGAAGAAAGTCCGGTTCGCCAGGTTGTAGTTCTCCTTGACTGTTGTCACAGCGGTGCTCTGTTTAACTTCAAGGAAGCCAATCCAGCTGCCAGTGAAGGCTACAGCCGACTCTTTATTGCCGCCTCGCGAGAATATGAGGCCGCCTACGAAAGCCTCAGCGGGCACCATAGCATCCTCACCCAGGCGTTACTGTCAGGGCTAGATCCAGCCCGAATTGAAAGCGGACAAATTAGCAGTCACAGCTTAATTGACTGGGTTAGCCATCAGCTCAGATCAGAGATACAGCAACCATTGTTTGAATGCTCGGGGGGTGAGATAATCTTGACCCGCACCGCTGAATTTGAGCAGCCTGTAGCGAAAGCCAAGGGATCAAACCTCACGCATCTTAAACAGCTCTCTTATCGGTTTTGCCCTTACCGTGGCCTTGAACCCTTTACCGAGAAGCATGCCGACTATTTCTTCGGTCGAGATGATTTAGTTCAAGCACTCATTGAAAAGGTTCAGCGCAGCAATTTTTGCGCAGTGGTAGGGGCCTCAGGCAGCGGCAAAACTTCTCTGCTTAGAGCCGGACTCATTCATCAGCTGCGGCAGGGCAGAGTGCCTAATAGCGATACTTGGGAAATTAGGCTATTGACTCCTGGTAAACAGCCACTACGCAACTTAGCAGCAGCTTTCACTTCGACAAGTGTCAATAGGATTGAGCTAGCTGCTCAGCTTAGCCGAGCTGAATCACTCCTTCGGCATAGCGACACTGGCATATCTCAGCTGATTACAAAAGCCCTTACCCAGCATAAAACAGCCGAGAGCTGCCCTCAATTTTGGCTGGTCATTGATCAGTTTGAACAGCTGCTAACGTCGACCAAGCAGTCTGAAGCCTTACAGGAGCGCCAACGGTTTATTCATTGTTTGCTGACGGCACTGTGCGATCCTAACCTGTCTTTTGGTTTGATAATTGGTAATTGTTCAGGGGGTCACGAAGGATCAGGGCTAAGAACCGTCTCAGGCAGTTGAGGAATCAGGCTCGGCATCATCTGCCCGAAACGCTTGGCACGCAGCGCCTGAATGAGGAAGGCCAACACAG
>JAAHIA010000137.1 GCA_010671975.1 Leptolyngbya sp. SIO4C1
CCGCTATTGCGAGAGCTGCAACGCCGGGCACCGGGCACTTACATCCTGGCTGTATTTACGCCGAGTTACCATCAGTCTCTGTAAAATTTGACAAATCGTTGTTGAGCATCTCGCTGTTGAGCCTTTCATTATTTAGCGTCTCATCCGACGCCTCTACTGGCGCCTCTAGACGATTGAGAAATTCAATTAGTTTCATGCGCTGAATGTAAGGCCAGCCGCCATTGACCTCAATATCTCGCAGCAGCTGGTAGAGCCGCTGACGATTGGTGGGTAGCGACTCGCGAAACAGCGACTCGCGCACCGAATAGTGCAGCTTTTCTAGCAGCCGTAGCAACCCTAGTAGCGCGAGACTGTCTCCCTGACGCGCGGTGGCTGCTGTCTGTACTGCCTGCACCAGCGCCTGCAAATCTTCAGAGAGCGGTTCATCAGAAAACTCAGATGAAAACCTACCTAGAAAAGGACGTAAATCGTGGCTGCTCATGTCGGTCGCGAAGAAACTTGGCAGATCAGGCCGAATGTCGATTTTGATGCTGCGATATTGTGACATTGCCCGTCAGCGGAAGCAAGCCGTTTACCGATTTGCCCGGATTGACCGTGAAAGAGCGCGCATGGGCATGTAAAATGCTTACTTAAAGGTTCAGCCTGCCCACGAGTCGTTTCAAAGATTTAGACGGCCGCCTGGCTGATATGCTCAAGAGCCCTGAACTTTAAATTTTTAAGTTTCTAAGCAACGGGCTAAGGCAGAGACTTTAATAATTTTGTTGTTTGAGGTTGACCATGAGGTATCGCGCTCTAGTTGGTGTATTTCTAGCACTCTGCTTGGGAATTTTGACTGCATGTAGCAATGCCCCGAGTGCTAGCAGCAACGCCCCCCTAACGTATGATCAGATCAAAGATACGGGACTGGCCAACAGCTGCCCAGAAATTTCCAGCACGCGGCGCGGCTCTATCGAGATTGAGCCCGGCAAAGAGTATCAAATCGTAGGGCTTTGCATGGAGCCAACGACCTACTTCGTCAAAGAGGAGCCCACCAACAAGCGCAAAGAAGCTGAGTTCATTACTGGCAAACCGCTAACGCGCTATACCTCCAGCCTTGATCAGGTTCGAGCTCGTCTAACCGCTGAGCCAAATGGCAGCCTGACCTTCCAAGAGCAAGATGGAATTGATTTCCAAGCCATTACCGTGCTGCTACCCGGCGGTGAGCAAATTCCTTTCCTGTTCACCGTCAAGGGACTGGTTGCGCATACACAAGCAGGGCTCAATGCAGTCAACTCTTCCACTGACTTTCTAGGGGAATACCGCGTACCTTCCTATCGGACCTCTAACTTCCTTGATCCGAAGGGTCGAGGTTTAGCAACCGGGTATGACACCGCTGTAGCGCTGCCCGCGCGCGGTGACAGCGAGGAACTCCGCCGTGAGAATATCAAGGGCTTTGATGTGGGTCAGGGCGAGATTGCGCTGCAGGTTGAAAAGGTTGACAGCGTCACAGGCGAAATCGCCGGCACATTTGAGTGCGATCAGCCCTCTGATACTGACATGGGAACGGCTGCACCGGCTGAAGTCAAGGTGCAGGGCATCTTCTACGCTCGGGTTGAGAGCTTAGAAGCTTAGAGCCGACTGCCACCGACTCGATACCGTTCGGGTGAAGTCGCCTTTACCGACAAATTTTACCGAGGA
Organism: Leptolyngbya sp. SIO4C1; assembly: GCA_010671975.1. GTDB lineage: Bacteria > Cyanobacteriota > Cyanobacteriia > Phormidesmidales > Phormidesmidaceae > SIO4C1. Next base: position 1,678 of record JAAHIA010000137.1, read on the forward strand.
AGCCATTGGCTTCCTCGGTTTTTTGTTAGCCAGACGGTCAGCCTTAACCGCTTCAAACTTTGAATTTCAAAGTTCGGGTGAAGTTTAACCGCTGTTACAAAAACTGATGTAGGACTCGGCAAAACTTCGATTGCTTACTCCAGCAATACTGTATTACTTTAGACATAACTCATGTGAGTTCCTTCCCTGTAGACCCGCTTGACGTTGAATTTAGAGTTGATAGTCTTAGATACGCTGAGCTAGCCTCAGCTGTTTTCACCTGCGTCACTTAGAACAGCCTTGCGCAAAGGGGTGTGCTCAGTCTGCCAAGTGACCTTCGACGTTTAGTGAAAAGGGTTTCTGTATGTCGTCTAACCCCAATCAAATCTTGAAAGGTCAAACGCTCGAGCTGCTGAGCACCTACCAAAAAACGCAGTCGCCAGAGCTACGCAATCGGCTAGTACAGCTCAATATCGGTTTAGTCAGACGCGAGGCACATCATTGGCTTTACCATTCCAACGAAACCTTCGACGACCTAATGCAGGTCGGCAGCCTAGGTCTGATTCGGGCGATTGAACGCTTCGATATTGCTAAGGGATACGCTTTTAGTTCGTTTGCTATTCCCTACATTCGCGGTGAGATTCAGCACTATTTGCGCGATAAAGGCGCTATTGTTCGAATTCCTAGGCGCTGGCAGGCGCTACAGCATCAGTCTGCTAAAGTGATCCGGCAGCTGCAGGAAAACTTAGATCGCAAACCAACCGACTTTGAGGTCGCTCGCGAGCTTTCAATTACGGTTGCTGAATGGCAAGACGTTAAGTTGGCGAGCCGCAATCGCATGCTGCTCAGCCTAGATGCTCCCATTCAGGACGAAGAAAACGGCTCAGCTTCCCTCAGCGACTTGCTTCCCGATCCCAAATATCGCAGCTTTCAGCTGGCTCAAGAAGATCGAATTCGACTTCAGCAGGCGCTGTCTCAGCTTGAGCGGCGGACGCGCGAAGTTCTAGAGTTTGTATTTCTACAAGATTTGACTCAGAAAGAAACCGCTGAGCGCCTAGGCATCAGCGCCGTGACCGTTTCACGACGGGTTAAAAGCGGCCTGAAGCACATGCGAGCCCTAATGAATGCTTCGGGCGTAGAGCCCCAGGCATAGGATTTCGGGCCCTAGAATCCAGTTCCCCGACAATATTTAGCTTCTTTGCTAGATTGAGGGCACAGCGTTATTTCTTACAGATTTAGTCTAATCTATAGGCAATTACGCAAAACTACCCTATACTTTGCGAACGACAGCCCTTGGAGGAAGAAAAAATGCGGCGTCTACTTCTACTAATGCTGGCAATGGTTGGCGCTTTCTCGCTGAGTAGCTGCAATTTTTTCAATCGCGGTGGGGACACAGATGTTGCCGAGATTGAACCGGTTGAGCCTGAGGCTGAGGTCACGCCTGAGGAAAACACGCTTCCGCCCGTGCCTGCAGACTCAAACTTTGCCCCCCCAGCTGCTCCAGGCGCTGCAACGGTGGTTGCGCCTGAGCTGATTCGCTCAACCAATCCCAATGAGCGGGCGATTGGGGTACAGCGAGGCCGCTCCAATCCGTTTGCGAGCCTACCCATTCCCCCCACGCCAGAGCCGGTTATTACCAGCGGCGGTGAGGCTGCCGGCGGTGGCGCTGGCGCGGCAGCAGCTCGTCCAGGCGGCGGTGGCGGCAGCAGCCCGGTGCGCTCGGCTGCTAATACAGCCCCACGCGGTACCGGCTCTGCTGGCGCGGCGGGCGCTACTCCCGTAGCGGCCACAGCACCGACGCCTGTACCCGGCGCTCAGCAGCCTGCCCAAGCGACCCCTGCGCCAATCAGTCCGCTGCCTGCTATTCCTCAGCCTGATATTGCTAGAGCAGTGCGAGTTTCGGGCGTAGTTCAGATCAACGGTTCTTCTTATGCCATTGTGCAAGTTCCCAACGAAGTGGAGCGCTACGTGCGAGCCGGTGAGAGAATTGCTAACGGTCGAGTGCTGGTGAAGCGGATTGATACGCGCTCTATCGAGCCGCGCGTTGTCCTAGAGCAGAACGGTATCGAAGTTGCTATGTCGGTGACGGGCGTGTCTGAAGTAGCGGCTGAGCCTGACCTGCCGCCGCCGACAGAGCAGTCACCGCAGGCTACTCTAACGTCTACTGGCGGCGATCTGCCCGTTCTTGAAGTGCCGGGTAGCTAGCAGACGGCTAGACGGCTTCTTCCTCTTTATACGGGCTGCCTGCTCAAAGTTAACTACCCAACGCTGTTAAGGACTCAAGCGACCCCATCGGCTCTGTCGGTGGGGTTGTTGATTAGGTCGCTTTACATCCTGTTTTGAGCGACGATACAGCCACGGTGGCAAGGGATTTAGCAACAATTCTTAAATAGAAAAAAGATGAGTTCTGCTCGACGGCAGTGTACGCTTGATAACGAATGACACACATTAATAACTCATCTTTCAACAAGAGAGGATATTCATGGTAAAGCGTGGTTCTAAAGTTCGGATCCTTCGCAAAGAATCTTACTGGTACAAGGATGTTGGCAAGGTTGCTTCTGTTGACCAAAGCGGCATTCGCTATCCGGTTGTAGTGCGATTTGAAAAGGTCAACTACTCCGGTATTAACACAAATAATTTTGCTGAGTCCGAGCTAGAAGAAGTCTAAGAACATTTGCTATTGGTTGCTAACCAGTAGCAGCTGATAGTTTGCTAATATCAGCCTGCTATCAATCAAGGGGGCGGCAAAGAGGTGGTCTGGCTTGATAGGATAGAAGCGATGCGATCGCTATTTTTTCTATTAAGCTTTGCCTGAACTGCCTGAGGTAGAAACCGTTTGTCGGGGACTCAATCGAGCTACCCTCAACTATTCAATTCGGGGTGTTGACGTTCTGCTAGCGCGAACGGTTGCACACCCCGTTTCTGTCTCTGATTTCTGTGACGCGCTGACAGAAACGAGGATTCAGCAGTGGCAGCGGCGCGGTAAATATTTAATGGCCTCGCTAACGCGATCGCAGGCTGAGGCGGGCTGGCTAGGCGTCCATTTGCGCATGACCGGGCAGCTGCTGTGGGTTGACCCTTCAGAGCCCGTATCGGCCCACTGTCGCGTTCGATTATTTTTAAAGAATCCGCTGTCAAATCACGAACGGGAGCTGCGCTTTGTCGATCAGCGCACCTTTGGCCGCCTGTGGTGGGTACCGCCGGGTGTTGCCCTAGAGACCGTGATGACGGGCTTACAAAAGCTTGGGCCTGAGCCCTTTGACAGTCAGTTTTCGCCGCGCTATCTGCATCAGGCGCTCAAGGGGCGACAGCGGCCAATCAAGACTGCGCTCCTCGATCAGTCCCTCGTCGCCGGCATTGGCAATATCTATGCGGATGAGGCCCTATTTTTGAGCGGCATCCGCCCCAAAACACTGTGCGCGCGGCTTGGCCCGTCGCGGATAAAGCGGCTGCATGCATCCGTACTGCAGGTTTTAAATACCAGCATCGAAGCTGGCGGCACCACCTTCAGCGACTTTCGCGACGTGCATGGGGTAAACGGCAACTACGGCGGGGTCGCTTGGGTCTACGATCGCGAGGGCGCACCCTGTCGAGTCTGCGGGACACCAATCCAGCGGCTTAAGCTAGCCGGCCGCTCGGCACACTACTGCCCTCACTGTCAGCACTGAGCTATTCAGCACTGAACTGTTCAGCATTGAACTATTCAGCACTGAGCTATCCAGCGCTAAACTATCTGGCGAACCCTATCGCTATGCCCCGCCGCCCCCCAGTAAACTATTAGGGCAACCTGATTGTGAGTAAAGACAGCCATGGCAGTTAAAAAAGGCGATATGGTGCGCGTGGTGCGCGACAAGCTAGAAAATAGCGTAGAAGCCACCGCCAGCGATCTGCGCTTTCCCCCTTACCTGTTTGAAACCAAAGGGGAGATTTTAGAAACGCGGGACGACTATGCCTTTGTTAAGTTCGGCGCGGTGCCTACGCCTAATATCTGGCTGCGCCTCGATCAGCTAGAAAAGTTTGAATAAGCTAGCCGCGCTGAGTCAGCCGTAGATACCCGATCCAACCACCGCTAAGGCCCAGCAACAGCGGCGTCAGCCAGTCACCCCAGCGCACATAGGGCGTCTGAGTTCGACGTCGATAGAGCCTGCTGATGTGCTGCACCCGCTGATTGGGCACTGACAGCCAGCGCGTGCGTCCATGCGGATCCACCAGACCAGACAGTCCCGTGTTCGTTCCTCTTACAGCCCAGCGATCGGTCTCAACGGCGCGCATCACATCTTGAGCATGGTGCTGAGCCATCATGCGCGGTGGGTACGGATCGTTGTTAGACGCAGTAATGATAAACTCACCGCCGTTCGCAACCTGATGGCGAAACAGCCAGCCGTAGGCTGATTCATAGCAGATACCCACAGCAGCAGGCCCTAGCCCGGACTGAAACTGCTGATCAATCTGACCTGGAATCATATTGGTCTCTAGCGGCGATAGACGCGCGATCGCATCGCCTAGCAGCGACTGCAGCGGCATATATTCACCTAGCGGCACCAGCTTTAGCTTGCTATATTGACCCGCCATGGCCTCATCTGGCGTCAGCGCGAGCAGACTTTGCGTAATCTGAACTCGGCTGGGTGCTCGCACGAACGTCCCTAGCCACAGCACTGCCTCTGCTTGCTGCACGGCGCGATAGAACCGATAGCGCCGCTGCCGCGACAAATCCCAAACGTTAGGAATGGCTCCCTCCGGCGTCAGCACCGCGTCTACGCCCTGTGCTGACAGCTGTCGATAGCCCTCAAGGTAGACTGATTGGGCCTGCTGAATTCCTGCAGCAGTGAGCTTTTGGCGCGTCGGAATATTGCCTTGAATAATGCCAACTGTAAAGGCCGCATCGGTTCTATCGGCCAGCGGTCGCTGATAGAGCACGAAGCCAGCCAGGTGACAGCTCAGCAGCCCGACCAGCGCCGCTATGCACCACTGTTTTCTCTGGCCTGGCATCGATAGCGCCATAGCCAGCAGCCCGTTGACCGCCACAATCGCAGCAGTCACCGTGAGATGACCCGACAGCTTTCCTAGCTGCAAAATGGCTAGATTATCAGGACTCTGCGTGTAGGACAGCGATGTCCAATAGAGCGGACCCAAGCTCCACAGCAGCTCAATACCGCACCAGAGCGCCGTACCAACCAGTACCTGACTGATCGGGCTGAGCCGAGCCCAGCGAGTCAGCACCGTCATTCCCAGCACCCAGCTCACACCGATACCTATTCCCCACAGCGTGATGAAGGCCCAGGCAAAGGCTGCGATCGCAACGCTGCCCAGCCACGGGATGCCCAGCCACATCAGCGGATGTAGAGCCGTAATCCAGGAGAGAGCCAGGCCGTGGTAGCCCAGTCCCCAGCAGGCAGTTAGCAGTAGGGAATTTCGGAGTTTGGTCTCACCCTGAGCCGGTCGAAGGGATTTTGGAGTTTGGATCAGGCGCCATAGAGGGATGAGCGCAATCCAAGCTAGGGGCCAGGCATTGAGGGGAGCGGGGGTAAGCCCCATAAGTAGGCCGGCACCTAGGTAGGCAAAGATTGGGCAAGAGGCTTTTAGAGATTTGAGGAGAGGCACCGCGATGCTGCTGGTTTAGGAGGCTTCAGAACTGGACGAATCTAGCTGAGCCCGCAGGCGCGCCAGTTCTTGCTCAGCTTGCTCGGCTCGCTGGCGTTCTTGCTCGGCCCGCTGGCGTTCTTGCTCGGCCCGCTGATGTTCTTGCTCGGCCCGCTGATGTTCTTGCTCAGCGCGTTCATCAGGCGAGGGAATCAGCTGACCGTCGGCGGTAAACCAGCGCAGTTTGCGATCTTGCACGCCCAGATAAAGTTCTAGCGGCTGACTCCAAAGCCAGCCTTGCTCGGTCGGCTGTAGTGGCTCATACTGTCCATCTACTAGATGAAAGCCTTGAAATTCTAAAGTAACCGGGTCAAACCAGAAATAGTTGGGCGTCCGAAAGACATCTTGGTAAAGGGCTTTCTTAACGCCTCGGTCTACTTTTTCAGTCGAGCTAGACAAAATTTCCAAAATCAGGTGGGGATACTGGCCGTTTTCGCCCCAAACCACCCAGCTTTTGCGATCCTTTTTTTCGGTTCCTAACACGACAAACAGATCGGGGCCTCTAAAATCACGCGACTTTAGCTGCTGCTCGTTATAGTAAATCGTCAGGTTGCCGGTGATGTAGAAGTCGTTTCGGTCTTGCCAGAACAGCTTCAGAATATGGATGAGCAGCTCTATCTGCTCTCGATGCAGGTCGCTTTCCAAAGGGGGTTCATCACTCCATAAGTCGGTCGGCGGCCACTGGATCTCGTCTGCGGCAGCAAAATTAGATTCAAGCGTGTCGGGCTGCGTCATAAGCAATGCCGCTAGAAGGGCTGCCTAAATTTTATCTTGCAAAAGCTGGATGCTTTGCTTGCGCCACGCGCTCACCCACGTAATAAGACATATCCGGCTGGGCTTCCCGCAGTCCTGGCTGGCGATAGCTGCAGTTAGTTCACCCCTTAATCGAAATGCCCTTCAGCGTACAAAGTAGGCCAATCACTAAAGTCAGCAGCGTATTCTCGCTGGCGTGGTCTGGCCCGACTCCCCTCTCAATCCGCGTACCATCTCAACTACCTGCGCGGGTGGCGATAGCGATATTCCCAGGGCATCTCTGGATCGCGCTGTCGCCAGAAGTTAAGCCGGGCGCGACGGGCGATGTTTTCAGCTTCAAGATAGCGCCTTTGGTAGTCACCATGCAGATGCTTACGATAGGCAACGGCAAGCCCTTCTGAGAGCAGCTGCGTATTTAGGCAGCCGTCGGTGACCCAAACCTCGCCGACGAGTCGGCCGTGGCGATCGCGATCGACTTCGATGATTTCAAGCGTGTCATAGGGCGCTAACAACTGCTCAATCCGCTGCCGGGCCTGCTCACCGTAGGGATGCTGGGCCAGCTCTGGGCAGTCAATGCCATAGAAGCGAATGGTTTCAGTGCGAGCGTTAGCAGCGAGCTGACTGGCAATAATCGTATCGCCATCTTTGACGAAGTTGAGGTGGAAGCGGAGGCGGGGCATGGGGAGGTTGGGGAGATAGGAGTAGCGATTGAGTAAAGAGGTGAACTGGTTCTGAGGATAGTCGAAGAAAAGAGATGGATTAACAGCAAATCATAAAAATTTGAATTGTGCATTACAAATCGATCTAAGCTTGATTACCAATGGGTTAAAGAGAGCGGGCGGCGATGGATCTGAAACTGGCGAATCGGGTTAAGCAGGTAGCGCCTTCGATGACGCTGGCGATTTCGGCGAAAGCGAAAGCGATGAAGGCAGAGGGGCTAGATGTCTGTAGCTTCAGCGCTGGTGAACCAGATTTCGACACGCCTGAGCATATTCGCGCAGCTGCTAAGCAAGCGCTGGACGAAGGCAAGACGCGCTACGGCCCGGCAGCAGGGGAACCGGCCTTGCGAGAAGCGATCGCACACAAGCTACAAACGGACAATCAGCTCTGCTACGGTCCAGAAAATATCATCGTCACCAACGGCGGCAAGCATTCGCTCTACAACCTAATGATGGCGATGATTGAGCCGGGCGATGAGGTGATTATCCCAGCGCCTTACTGGGTGAGCTATCCCGAAATGGTAAAGCTGGCTGGAGGGACGCCGATTATCGTATCTACCACGGCTGAAACAAGCTACAAAATTACGCCTGAGCAGCTCAAGCAGGCGATCACGCCCGATACGCGGCTGTTTGTGCTCAATTCGCCAGCCAACCCTACCGGCATGGTCTACACGCCAGCCGAAATTCAGGCACTAGCTAGAGTCGTGGTCGAAGCGAATATCTGGGTGATCTCAGATGAGATTTACGAAAAGATTCTCTACGACGGGGCCAAACATCTAAGCATTGGGGCTGCCAGCGATGCGGCCTTTAACCATACGATTGTTAGCAGCGGTTTTGCCAAAGCCTATGCGATGACCGGCTGGCGGCTGGGCTACCTGGCCGGGCCGGCTGAGCTAATCAAGGCGGTCAGCACGATTCAGAGCCACAGCACGTCGAATGTCTGTACGTTTGCCCAGTACGGTGCGATCGCAGCGCTGCAGGGACCGCAAGACTGCGTAGAAACGATGCGTCAGGCGTTTGCCAAGCGGCGCACGGCGCTGATTGATCTGGTGCGATCGCTGCCGGGGCTGACCTGCGTTGAGCCCCAAGGTGCTTTCTATCTCTATGTGGATATTCGACAAACCGGGCTAAAGTCGCTAGAGTTTTGTCGCCAGCTGCTAGAAGAAAAATACGTAGCGACCATTCCCGGCATCGCCTTTGGCACCGAAAGCACGGTGCGCATTTCCTATGCTACTGACATGGCAACAATTGAAAAAGGCATGGCGCGCCTGGGTGACTTTGTGCGATCGCGCTAGCCTATCAACAGCATCCTTCTGAAGCAGCCTCTGCACCTTAGCTCTTAGGATCAAAGGCATCGCGTAGCGCGTCTCCTAGCGCGTTAATGCTTAACACGGTCAAAAAGATAAAAGCGCCTGGAAAGACGGCCATGTGCGGCGCAGTTTCTAAGTAGTTTTGGGCCGCTGCCAGCATTCGCCCCCAGGTGGGAACATCTGGCGGAAAGCCTAGACCTAAAAAGCTTAGCGTGGCCTCGGTCAGGACTGCGTTGCCAACGGCCAAGGTGGCTGCGACAATCACAGGCCCTACGGCATTAGGAAAGACATGCTGCCAAATGATGCGGCTAGGTTTAGCACCGAGCGCCTGCACTGCTTGAATAAAGGTCTGCTCCCTTAGAGATAAGAAACTAGCGCGCACCAGCCGCGCCACTGACATCCAGTTGAGCCCACCGATGACAATCACCACCAGCACAAAAATGCCAAGCTCTGGGCCAAATGCAGCGCGGGCCTGATTGCCAAACAGGTAGATGACCAGCAGCGCCAGCGGCAGCTGAGGCAGCGACAAGAATAGATCGGTCAGTCGCATCAGACCTGCGTCTATAAAGCGGCCGTAGAAGCCTGCGATCGCACCCACGGCAATCCCTAAGCTCATCGCCATCGCCATCGCCGCGATGCTGACGGCAAGCGAAATGCGTCCGCCAATTAGGATGCGAGCCAGCAAATCTTGGCCTAAATCGTTGGTGCCAAAAGGATGCTGCCAGCTGGGCGGCAGCCCTGACTGGCTAAAGTCGATAGCTTGAGCAGAGACGGGATAGAGTAGCGGCCCAAGGGTGACGGCAAGCACAATGAGTCCTAATTGGCGGAC
>JAAHIA010000138.1 GCA_010671975.1 Leptolyngbya sp. SIO4C1
CTCCTCTGCCGTCAGCGCCTTTATCACCAGCCGGTTAATCTGCGATAGCCCTTCCGCTCCTAGCGTAATTCCGACCTTTGCCAGTCGCTCGGTTGTCTCGCCGCCCAGCGCCGCCGCTAGCGGTCCCGTCTGTGTCGCCGCTGCAATCCGCACTGCCCAGGCGACGCCTTTCGCCCCTAGATCCACTACTTCTTGCTTGAGAGCTTCCTGCCCCGGCTGCGGCGGCTGTCTCAGCTGCGCCTCCACTTTTTGCTCTAGCGCCTGCATTTCTGCCACTAGCTGCGTGTAGGCTTTGACCTCACCAAACTGCCGGGCAACTTCGCGATAGAGCACGCTCAGCACGTCCTCTGGCTGAATGCGGTCTTTGCCTTCGGCAATAGCTGGGTCAGTCTTATGCAGCTCCCAGTCGAGATACAGTGTTTGAAACTGATTTGGGGCTGCCTTATCTGCCGCAAACGGTTCCTGCTCGGCAATTCGCTTCAGCGCCTTTACCAGCGTTGTCTTGCCCATGCCGCCTTCGCCATAAAAAAGAAAGATGGCCGGTTTCTTAGGCACCGCATCAGACTGGCGCATCCACCCTATCAAGGTTGGTAAGTTCTTCTCGGCCCAAGATTTCTCAAACGTTTGCAAGACCTGACGAAACTGATTTTGTTCCTGCTTGCGACCAATAAAAACAGCTTGAGCCATAAGCCAGCGACGAAAAGCGTAGATTCAGGGCAATATCGCTTCAATTCTAGGCTGAGTAGCTCAAATTAGCCCTAAATATTTATTGAACTGTTTAGCATTTGCCGACAAAGTCATTAACGTTACAGTCACCACAGGAATCAGCTATCTATGCAAAACTAAAACAGCAATTTCGACCGATTACTCTTTCAAATCAACGAGGCCCAAAAATAACTAAGAAAGCATCGTTCAGATAAGTGCGATCGCATATCACCGTAGGCTGGGTTGAAGCATGAAACCCAGCATTGCCCTTGTTGTCCAACATTCCGCAAAGGCTCATCAGCGCTTTGGATTCGTTGGGTTCCGCTAGCGCTCAAACCCAACCTACGCGATCGCACGCCTCAAAACTGTCGCAAGAATCTTAAATCACTCGCATATAGCCGCCGAATGTCGTCGATTTGGTGCTGCACCATTGCCAGTCGCTCCACCCCCAGCCCGGCGGCAAAGCCCGTATACACATCCGGGTCATAGCCGACTGCCTTCATCACATTCGGGTCAATCATGCCGCAGCCGAGCACCTCTAGCCACTTGCCCTGCCACTTCACGTCTACCTCAGCCGAGGGTTCCGTAAAGGGGAAATAGCTGGGCCGCAGCCGCACCTCAATCTCGCCAAACAGCGCTTCTAAAAACAGCTGAATCGTGCCGCGCAGGTCGGTAAAGGTGATGCCTTTATCCACCGCAAAAAATTCGATCTGATGAAAGACAGCTGCGTGGGTAGCATCTACCGTATCGCGACGATAGCAGCGCCCGGTGGCGAGCACGCGCAGCGGCGGCTCGTGATTTTCCATATAGCGAATTTGCGTATTCGAGGTGTGGGTGCGCATTAGCTGACCGTTGGGCAGGTACAGCGTATCTTGCATATCGCGCGCCGGGTGGTCGGGCAGAAAGTTGAGCGCCTCAAAGTTGTAGTAGTCGGTCTCGATCTCTGGCCCTTCGGCCACCGTGTAGCCCAAGCCAACAAAGATGTCCGAGATCTGATCGATGATGCTGTTGATCGGGTGCACTCGCCCCTGCGGCAGGTAGACGCCAGGCATGGTTACATCCAGCGTTTCGGCTTTAAGCTGAGCTTCGATCTGGGCGGCCTGCAGGTCTGCTTTGCGCTGCTCTAGCTGCGCCTGCACCGCTGTTTTTACCTGGTTTGCCAGGGCGCCAATGCGGGGCCGCTCCTCGGGTGAGAGCTTGCCCATGCCGCCCAAAATCTTGGAAACCTGGCCTTTCTTACCGAGGTAGCTCACCCGCAGCTGATCGAGCGCGTCTAGGGTATCGGTGGCTGCGATCGCATCGGTAGCCTGCTGCTGCAAGGTACTGAGTTGCTGCTCTAGTTCGGTGGTCATGCTGGCAAAGAAGGTCAGTAATAAGGTTTGATAAGAGGGTTACCCCCTAGTCTAGCCCGCTTACGCTGCCAATGAAGATCCTGGTTAGCAATGATGACGGTATTTTTTCGACCGGCCTGCGTGCCTTGGCCAATGCGCTGGCGCAGGCGGGGCACGAGGTGATTGTCGTCTGCCCCGATCGCGAACGCTCCGCCACCGGGCACGGGCTGACGATGCACAAGCCCATTCGCGTTGAGGAGGTGACGGCGGGTTTTGAGGCTTCTGTGCGGGCCTGGGCCTGCTCCGGGCTGCCGGCCGACTGTGTGAAGCTAGCGCTGGATGCGATTTTAGACGGACCGCCCGACTGGGTGATTTCTGGCATCAATCACGGGGCCAACCTGGGCACAGACGTGCTGTATTCGGGCACGGTCTCGGCGGCGATGGAGGGTGTCTTAGAGGGCATCTCCAGCCTGGCTGTGAGCTTGGCGAGCTTCTCTTATCAAGACTTTCAGCCGGCGGCAAAGGTGGCCTGCTCGCTGGTTGAGCAGCTGAGTCAGCGGCCAATCGAGCTGCCGGTGTTGCTGAATGTGAACGTGCCACCGGTAGCCGCTGCCGATATTCAAGGGATTCGCGTGGCGCGGCTAGGCGTTCGCCGCTACTTTGATTTGTTTGAAAAGCGCGTCGATCCGCGCGGCAGAACCTACTATTGGCTGGCTGGGGAAGTGCTAGAAGAAAGCGATGCCAAACCAACCAGTTTTTCAACTGGCACGGTTAAATCATTGTTACCTCAAGCACTCTGTGAGCAGTTTCCTACGGATACGCAGGCAATTCGCGACAATTGGATTACGCTAACGCCGCTGCAGTATGACTTAACTGTCTATGCAGGGCTCAGCTACCTGAAGGAGGCGCTGATCCCCAGATAGTGCTGCAGCGTCAGCAATCGCTAAATCAGAGTGACTGAGCTACCGACAGTTGCCTGGCCAACACCCTTCAGCATTCAGACGACATGTGATCGATAGCACATCGTTCGCCGCAAGCTTAGGAAATGATGTGGGAAACCTCCTAGAAAGGCACAATTAATTGACTCAACTCTTGAGTTGATACGTATTCTAAAAGAATGTAGCTTGCCGCATTTGGTGAAAAGCAGTTTCATGTCAGACTCACAGACACCCTTTACCATCCACTTTTGGGGCGTTCGCGGCAGCATTGCCTGTCCGGGTCCTGAAACGGTTCGCTATGGTGGTAACACGTCCTGCATTGAGATGCGGGTTAACGGTGAGCGGCTGATCTTTGACGGCGGCACCGGGCTGCGCGTGCTGGGCCAAAAGATGCTGGCAGAGCAGCCGGTCAAGGGCAATTTGTTTTTTACCCATTCCCATTGGGATCATATTCAGGGCTTCCCGTTCTTTGTGCCGGCCTTTGTCCCGGGCAATACGTTTAACATTTACGGTGCGATCGCGCCCAATGGTTCCACGATTGAGCAGCGGCTGAACGATCAGATGCTGCATCCTAATTTTCCGGTGCCGCTACAGATTATGGCGGCGCAGCTGAAGTTCTGCGATTTAGAGATTGGCGAAACGGTTCGCATTGGCGATATTCGCGTTGACAACGCGCTGTTAAACCACCCGGGCGAGTCGGTCGGCTACCGGGTGCAGTACAAAAATTTCACAGCGGCCTACATTACCGACACCGAGCATTTTCCGGACCGGCTCGATGAGAACGTGCTGTGGCTTGCCCGCAACGCAGACGTGATGATTTACGATTCGACCTACACCGATGCCGAATACTACGATGAAAACAACAGCAAGGTCGGCTGGGGCCACTCTACTTGGCAAGAGGCAGTCAAGGTTGCTAAAGCCGCCAGGGTGAAGCAGCTGGTTATCTTCCACCACGACCCGCTGCACGATGACGACTTTATGGACGCGCTAGCCATAGAAGCCAAGGCCGCGTTTCCTAACAGCGTGATTGCGCGCGAGGGCATGACGCTAGACTTGGCATCCGCAAAAGTGCCGGAACCCGTGTCGGCCGGCGGTTAAAAGAGATTTGAAAAGCGGGTGACGCGATTCGAACGCGCGACATTCACCTTGGCAAGGTGACGCTCTACCACTGAGCTACACCCGCAAACTTGTCGTTTGCTGACTTTATCTAGTGTGTCAAAATGGGGCATCCTTGTCAATAACTTTTTCATCAGCGGATTTCCGACCAGGAGATGTCCGCCAAAGCTGCTATCCAGGCTGCTCTACGGCGGGCAGCGACTGCTGATAGCTGCCGGGCAAGCTGCCGTTGCCTGAGCCCGCGCCGTCGCGGATCTGGTGCATCAGGCTGGCCATCTCTAGCGCGCTCATGGCATAGTTCCAGCCGAGGTTGCTCTTGATGCCGGCGCGCTCTAGCGCCTGCTGCATCGAGTCGGTGGTGAGAATGCCAAAGACGACCGGCACCCCGGTTTGAAAGCTGGCGGCGGCGACGCCCTTAGAGACTTCGGCCGCGACATAGTCGAAGTGGGGGGTCTGACCGCGAATCACCGCCCCGAGGCAAATGATCGCATCGTAGTTGCCAGTTAACGCCAGCTGGCGCGCCACCAGCGGCACTTCAAAGCTGCCGGGCACCCAGGCATAGTCGACCTGAGTACCCTGCGGATTGACGTCTACCCCATGTCGCTTGAGACAGTCCTGACAGGCTTCTAGCAGCTTGGTGGTAACTAGATCGTTAAAGCGGCCAATGACGAAGGCGAAGCGAAACCGATCTGAGCCGGCAAAGGTTCCTTCAAAAACTGCCATAGTTTCCTGTTTAGACGATAGTCAACAGTATAAGCGGTGTCGCTAACCCAGCCGACTAAACCACGAAGTAGTTAAGGCTGCCGACAATCACCACCAGCACGCCCCAGATGACAGATCCTAGGAAAATTAGGCGCTTGGCCTGGTCCCAATTTTGCGGCGAAGCATAGGCAACCGGCACGCCAATCACCATAACAAAAGACCAAACGACTAGAATAAATAGAGCCAGTTGAAACAGGATAGACATAACTCGCTACTCTCAAGACAGCTAATGAATCTGGCAACAGACGCGATGCGCTGTTAATTGTTTGATATGAATAGTACGCTATCAAAAATCAGGTCGCTTGCGAAAGCTATCTGTCTGAACTCTCTGTCTGAGACAGCGCCAAGAAGGGATGGATCTGGTTCTTTGCCATACGACGGCTGATTTCGATACGCTGGGGGCGGCCGTTGGGGTGTCCTGCTTGCGGCCGGGAACGCGGATTGTGCTCACCGGCGGCTGCCATCCGAGCGTGCAGAAGTTTTTGTCCATTCGCCGCAACCACTACAGCCTGATTGAGCGGCGGGCGGTGACGCTAGAGCAGATTCGCTCGATTACGCTAGTCGATGCGCATCAGCGCGATCGCATTGGGCCGGCGGCCGATTGGATTGACTATGCGATCGCCAACGACATTCCGATTACGATTTATGACCATCATTTGGATGATGCTAGCGATATCCCAGCTGACGAGCTGCACATTGAGTCAGTGGGGGCCACCACCACGCTGATTGCCGAGGCGCTGCAGGCCGAGCAGATTGAGCTGACGCCCTACGAGGCGACGGTGATGGCGCTGGGCATCCATGTTGATACGGGCTCGCTCACCTACGAGCGGGCCACACCGCGCGATGCGGCAGCGCTGGCCTGGCTGATGGCTCAAGGGACGCACCAAAAGGCGATCGCAGCAGCGGCAGAGCCAGGGCTATCGCCGCGTCTGCAGGCGCTGCTGACCGAGGCGCTCGATCAGATTCAGACGCAGAAAATTGAAGGCTACGAGCTGGGCTGGGTCTATTTGAAAACCGAGCAGTTTGTGCCAGGGCTCTCTAGCTTGACCAGTCAGCTGCTGTCGCTGCTGGGGTTGGACAGCGTGCTGCTGGGCAGTGAGTATGCGACCTCCAAGGGCGATCGCAAGCTGACGCTGATTGGTCGAGCGCGCAGCCATGCGGCCTACGTCGAAGACGGGGTGAATTTTCAGCAGCTGTTTGAGCCGCTGGGCGGCGGCGGCCATCCCTATGCAGCGGCGGCCGTTGTGCGGGTCGAGCAGCCGGAGACGGTCTTTTCTGAGCTGGTCGAAAAGCTGTCGGCCCAGGTGCCGCACGCTCCGACCGCGCGCGAGCTGATGTCTTCGCCAGTGCGCACGATTCGGCCTGCGACCACGATTGCTGAGGCCCAGCGAATTTTGCTGCGCTACGGTCACTCTGGGCTCTGCGTGGCAGAGACGGGCGGTCGCCTAGTCGGGGTGATTTCGCGGCGCGATATCGACCTGGCGCTGCATCACGGCTTTAGCCATGCGCCGGTCAAGGGCTACATGATTGGCAATCTCAAAACGATCACGCCCGACACGCCGCTGTCTGAGATTCAAGCGCTGATGGTGACCTACGACGTGGGGCGGCTGCCGGTGCTGCAAGAGGTGCGGCAAGAGCAGCGGTTGGTGGGTATCGTCACCCGTACCGACGTGCTGCGCCAGCTGCATCAAGACTACCAGCGGCCGGCCCAGTCGCCCGAGTCAGAGCGCTCGCTGCCGCAGGCGGCCTGGCTGCATCAGCGGCTTGAGCACAGCCTCAGCGCCTATCCCAGCGCCATTGAGGGAGCACAGCTTTGGTCGATTTTATCGCTGATGGCGCAAGAGGCCGCCGCGCGGGGCTGGCACCTCTATCTAGTAGGCGGCGCGGTGCGCGATCTGCTGCTGGCAGCGCCAGAAAAGCCGGTGCAGCTCAAAGATATTGATCTGGTGGTCGATGGCTTTCAGGCCGAGGCCACGGTTGGGGCCGGCGTGGCGCTGGCCCAGGTCATTCAAGATCGCTATCCTGAAGCCGACCTGCAGGTGCACGGCCAGTTTCAAACGGCGGCGCTAATCTGGCACAGCAGCGCTGAGAGCGCGCCGCTGATGATTGACATTGCTACGGCTCGCACTGAGTTCTATCCCTACCCGGCGGCCAACCCTGAAGTCGAAGCCAGCTCCATTCGCCAGGATCTCTATCGCCGCGACTTTACCGTCAATGCGATGGCAATTCGGCTGAGTCTGCCGCAGCCGGGGCAGCTGCTAGATTTCTTTGGTGGCTGGCTGGATCTGCAGCAGCGTCAGATCCGCGTCCTGCATGCCAACAGCTTTATCGAAGACCCGACTCGCATCTATCGCGCCGTGCGCTTTGCAGTGCGGCTCGACTTTGAGATTGAAGCCCAGACCGAGCAGTTCATTCGCTACGCGGTCGAGAGCGGCATCTATAGCGAACTGCGATCGCGTCCCGGTCGCGCCCCGGCATTGCAGACCCGGCTCAAGACCGAGCTGAAATATATCTTGGAAGCGCCCTACTGGCAGAAGTCGCTGAGCCTGCTAGATAAGCTGGGGGCGCTGAGCTGCCTACACCCTAGCCTGTCGGTGCAGCCTGAGCTATGGCATCAGATTCGCCGGGTTGAGCGCTGGATGACGCGCTTTGACGCCGGCGTTGCCCACTGGCAAATGCTGCTAGAGGTTTTGCTGGCCTACCTGGCGCCCGCAGACCGGCTGCCGGTCGCCGAGACGCTGCAGCTGCCAGAGCAGAGCCTAGCGCGACTGCAGTCGCTAGCAGACTGTGAGACGCACCTGCTAGTCGCGCTACCCCAGGCTGAAAAACCTAGTGAAATTTATCAGCTGCTAGCGCCGTTTGACCGACCGCTCTTATTTTTAGTTAGCGCGCGGCATCCGCGCGCGCTGGGGCGTCAGGTCTGGCGATATCTGACGCAGCTGGCTGAGGTTCAGCCGCCCCTAGATGGTCACGATCTAAAGCAGCTGGGCTATCGCCCCGGCCCGCAGTTTAAGACGATGCTGGCCGATCTGCGGTGGGCTGCTTTAGATGGAGAGCTGCAGACGCCGGAGGCCGCTCAGGCTTACCTGGCGCAGCACTATCCGCGCTAAGGCGGCTGTCCGAAACTGTCGCTTGAAACCTTAACCCAAAACTTTAAGCCGCTGCTAAACGGCTGTGCCAGCTTTATTTCACCGACCTTGGCCAGGCTTTGATCGAATCTAACCGTTACAGTTGATTAAACTTAATGTTAGATTAGCTCGAAAGCCTGGACCGGCTGGCTGCTAGAGTCTATCTGAGTCCGAGCGCTGTCCAGATTGAAGCCCTGTCCGCCGGAGAGCTTGATTAATTCATAATGCCGTCCCCTTCTTCTTCCACCGCTGCTCCCTCTGATGCTGCGGCAGCTGCTAAGCGACGCAAGCGCACTCGGCTGGCCCTGCTGTTCACCGCTGCGATCGCTGGCAGCGGCGGCATTGGCTTTGGCGCGATGCTGCGATTTAGTGAGCCAGAGTCAACGGTGCAGGTGCGCTTTAATTCAGAGCAAAGCTTCCCGCCGCTAGCAGACTGGTCGGCTCAGCTGGCTTTGCAGGCTGGTCCGATGGGTCCCCGCTATCCAGATGAGCTCTCAGATCCGGCCGCGACCTATGCTGAAACTGCCGAAACTGCACCCAGCAATGCTGACAGCTGGGACTGGTCAGACACGCCCTCAAATATTCCCTCAGATATTCCCATTCCCTCAGACAATCCTTTAGAGGCGGCTGCCTTCATAGACGAAGCTGAAGCTGAAGCACGCGGTCAGACAGACGCCTATACGACCGCTGCCGAAGACTCTTCAGTCGACTCTCCCGCCGACTACCCCATCGAGCAAATCTCTGCTGAGCCGGCCCCGAGCCGCTTTGAGTCGATTGCCGGACCCGGCGGCGATGCGCTGGTGCCGCTATCTAAAGCACGGCCTTCAGCCAAGCTGGACTCTGCCTGGTCTACGTCTGTGATAGACGAATCTAGCAAGATTTCTCCCCTTTGACACAGGGCAGCTGTGCGAATGTCGAGACACAGCCCGCTATAATTATTGCTAAATGTACACATTTTTTTTCGATGAGCAATTCGACGCTACACGCCTTCTTTGTTGGTCGCGCCTTAGCAACCGCAATTGGTGAGCAAGTTGAACATTTGGTGACTGACGGTCTGAGTCAGCTTGGCAAGTTCGATGCTGAGCAGCGTGATAATTTGCGTCGCTTTACCGAAGAAGTGTTCGATATCGCCCAGCAGACTGAGGTTGCTGCTGATGTTCAGTCGGGCACCGCTGCTGCTACCGTCAGCGAGGAGGACCTGCAGGCAGTGATTGATCATCTGCGGGCTGAGATTGCGCAGGTTCGCGTCGCGCTGCAGCAGTACCGCACCCCCTAAGACCCCCATTCAAGGGGCTTAGATTTCACAGACCATGCCATTTTAGAGTTGGGAGCTTGAGTGTCTACAGTTTCAAGAAATAATGACGCTGTGTCAGTACCCCTAGCAGAGGAGCCGCCGGCTGCTGACGCTGCGGGGGAGAGTCAGCCTGTAGATACTCACCATGCTGCACCTGCGTCTCCCCAGTTTGCCCCGGTGACGCCAGTTGGCTACGACCCGTCCAAGCAGGAGCTAGCAGAGCGGCCGGTGAGCGATCGCAAGTATCGCTGGAACCGCCGCTACTCTCGGCTTGAGCGCTTTGTTGATATTTGGGCTTTCTTTCTGCAGCTGCTGGCCAAGCGCTGGCTGTACGGCAAAGCCTGGAGCTACAACGGGCCGGTCACCCCTAAGAAGCAGACCGAGCGCCGCCGCGCCCAGGCCGTTTGGATTCGCCAGACCTGCTTAGATTTAGGGCCTACGTTTATTAAGGTCGGTCAGCTATTTTCTACGCGCGCTGACCTGTTTCCGATTGAGTATGTCGAAGAGCTTTCTAAGCTGCAGGATCAGGTGCCGGCCTTCAGCTACGAGCAGGCAAAGGCGATTGTCGAGCAGGAGCTGGGTCGTCCGATTCAAGAGCTCTATCGCACGTTTGATCCGATTCCGCTAGCGGCGGCTAGCCTAGGGCAGGTGCATCGAGCGCAGCTGCACTCGGGCGAAGAAGTCGTTGTCAAGGTGCAGCGTCCTGGCCTGCAGCGCCTGTTTGAGATTGATCTGTCGATTCTTAAAGGCATTGCGCAGTATTTTCAAAGCCATCCCGAATGGGGACGCGGTCGCGACTGGCTCGGTATCTACGAAGAGTGCTGTCGCATTCTGTGGCTAGAGATTGATTTTTTGCACGAAGGCCGCAACGCCGACACCTTTCGACGTAACTTTCGCAAAGTTGACTGGGTGAAGGTGCCCCGCGTCTACTGGCGCTATGCGTCGCCGCAGGTGCTAACGCTAGAATACCTGCCCGGCATCAAAATTAGCCACTATGAAGCTCTCGAAGCCGCTGGGCTAGATCGGCAGCGGCTGGCAAACCTGGGTGCTCAGGCCTACCTGCATCAGCTGCTCAACGATGGCTTTTTTCATGCCGACCCGCATCCTGGCAACGTTGCGGTCAACTTAGACGGCTCTTTGATCTTTTATGATTTCGGCATGATGGGCCAGATCAAGCCGATGACCCGCGAGGGGCTGATGCGCACGTTTATTGGCATTGCCCAGCGCAACGCCGATCAGGTGATGATGTCGCTGGTCGATCTAGGCGCGCTGGCTGAAATTGACGACATGGGGCCGGTGCGGCGCTCCATTCAGTACATTCTCGATAACTTTATGGACAAGCCCTTTGAGGAGCAGTCCATTGGGGCCATCAGCGACGATCTCTATGCAGTGGCCTACGATCAGCCGTTTCGGTTTCCAGCGACCTTTACCTTTGTCATGCGCGCCTTTTCGACGCTAGAAGGGGTTGGCCTCCCCAGGTGGGTCGCACGCCCGCACCCGAGAAAGGAAGTCTGTCAGGACTTCGCCCCGCATCAATGAGCGGCGGGGCAGCACCGAATCCGAGTCACAGACAAAACGGAGAGGGAATCACGGGCAGCCGGCGTCGAACTC